>CAYXZJ010000007.1:4975-24070 GCA_964470085.1 Candidatus Woesearchaeota archaeon | reverse complement strand
GATGTCAGATGTCAGATGTCAGACGTCAGACGTCAGACGTCAGACAAAAATTAAAACAAAAAACAAATAGATTAAAAAAATCACACAAAACAATAACTAATTCTAACAAGGTTCTATTTTTAACGTATTAATTTCAATGTTCTCTTTTCCTTCCGTTCCTTCTGATGTTACAATAGCCTTTGAAGTTGTATTATAATAAAGCTTTCCCAACATTTCCTTACATGTAAACGTTCCCGTCATGAGACCTGCGCCCTCTATATAAACTTTTAAATTCTTTTTCTCTGTATTAAATTTACCCACATTACATGCGGTATTACAATAATTAATCATTTCAACAGTATTATCCTTTGAAGTAGAAGAGCCACCTGTTATTGTTTCCCAAAAATTTCCCCATCCTGTAGTAAATCCAAAAACTAAAAGACCTAAAACAAGAGCACCTAATACAATATAAATTAATGTACTAGTCGACACATCACCTTTTTTACTACCAACCATATTTTTTATAATCTCCTTTTATTTATAAATGTTTCTAGAACAAACCTTTATTAATTTCTATTTATTTTAAAAAATATGAAAAGGGGACAGATTCAAACAGAGGTTTTAATCGCAATAATTATAGGTGTATTAGTTTTATCACTCGTTATATATGGAATTTCAACAGAATGGGACATGTTTAACAAAGACATATGCGGGAATATTGGATGTGCAGATAATACGGAATCAATTCAAAATGCATGCGAATTGGCCTGCCTAGATAAAGATAAAGTTGAATATTGCGAAAAAATAAGAACAATAAAATTTAATCAAACAAGTAAAAAAGGAACTTGTGAAAAGTTATCTGAGGAAAAACAATTTGAAATAAAATCATGTATAGGTATCTGCTAAAATGGAAAAACCTGAAACAATTCAAAAGATGAAAGAAAATGTTCTTGAACAGATAAAAAAAATGCCAGCAGATAAACAAGATAAAATAAAAAAAGAAATAGATAATATGCCTGAAGAAGAATTCTTAAAATTTGTATCTAGTTCTAAAAATAATTGTGTTTTTTGTTCAATAATTGAGGGTAAAACACCAACAACAAAAATAGAAGAAACAAAAAACGTATTAGCAATATTAGAATTAAATCCTAAATCCAAGGGTCACACACTAATATTGAATAAAGATCATAACGGCCCAGTAACAGATGAAATGATTGAAATTTCAAAAAAAATCAGCGAAAAAATAATCGTGACACTCAAACCAAAAGATGTTAGCGTTAATGAAGGTAAAATATTAGGTCATACAATAATTGAAATAATTCCGAATTACAAAGAAAAAGTAGTTGGAAAAAGAAAAGTAAAAAGTGAGTTGGAAAAAGTCCAAGAGAAAATTTTAGGTTTAAACAAAAAAACACAAAAGAAAAACGAACCCAAAAAGGAAGTTGAAAAACAAAAAGAAACACAAGAGAATAAACCAACTGGATTACCATATTTTTCTGAAAGAATTCCTTAAAATAAATTAAATATGAACGATATTATTTTTTCTAAAAAGAAAATACTTGATAATACCGCTATAAAAAATACAGGAGCAAAGGGTAAACCATCTTTTACTATAACATTTTCTTTTTCTTTTTGCAATAATTTTACATCTTCTTCCGTAACACCATAAAACGAAGATTTTATAACCTTGTTATCAACAACAATATCATTTTTTATCCAATCACCTATTCGTAAGTCTTTTGTTGAAATTTTCTTTTCTAATGCAATAGATTCTAAAGTTTTTGCAAAAATAATTAAATTAGGAAATAAAAATAAAACAATTCCAATTGCTAAAAATATCCTATAAAATATAAACAAAACAAAAAAAGGAATACTAACTAACATTAAAAATTTAATCTTTGAGTTTCGATAATTTTTCTTTAATTCAATATTCATATTCTTAAAATTTTTAAAATACAAAACAGTTGAATAAACAATTCCATAAATGCTTCCAGAAATAAATAAGAGAATTAAAAATGAAAATATATTCAATGTGCTAATAAAAAAATTTTGACCAATAAAAAATGCACTCATCGAAAATAATAAATTTGCATCTCCTCCTGCAAAAAACTTTGAATAATATAATAAGTTAGACAATAAAAAACATACTACAAATACGTATACACCTTGAATTAAATATCCAGTATTATTTGTCATGAAAAAATTAACAATAACGTGAAAAATTCCCCCTATCAATAAAGAATATGTTAACCAACGATCAATTTCCCTTCTCTTAAAATCCTGTAAAGATGCAATCAAAGTTCCAATAACTAACAAAATAAAAAAGAAATCAATTTCCATTATTTAGTGTCACCCTTTCTTAAATCTCCAGAAACACTTACTCCACGAAATTGCCCACCACGTTTATAGACTCTAGCATTTCTTTTACGCTTCAAATCTTTTTTCGTAGTTCTTCTATCACAACCACCATACTCCATACAGAAAAAAAGTTTATTTCATTTATATTATTTTGGGATAATTTATTTAAACAAACATATACTCCATTTTCCTCTACATTCACCATAATTACCACACCACGTTAATCCTTTACTTAAACATTGTTTTTCATTATTAGGCCAACATTTTTCATCTCTCACAACTCCATCACAAAATACACAATCTCCATTTTTGTTTTTTATATAACTATCTATACAATCACCACAATCAATACCATCACCATTTTTTCTAAATAAACTTGAACATGAGACGCAATTTTCTGAACCAAGTTCAGGAGCATATCCATAACTTTCATCAATACAATCACCACATTTACGTGTATCTCCTTCATTTGCTTCATTTCTATTTAGAGCAGAACAACTAAAACAAACATTATTTGAAAAAATTTCATTGTCTGTCGTACAAGTATCCTTGCTAATAACACATCTTCCATTTTCAACAGATTCTCTTATAATATCTCCTTCACAAACACATTGTTTACTTTCATCATCATATTTTTCGTTATTCTCTGGACAAATTTCTTTAGATGACTTACATTCTTCTTTATAACAATATTTATTTTCTGGACAACAAATACCATTACACATAGTTCTTTTTAGATAAGAACACCAATCTTCTGAATTTATATTGACACACCCATCATTGACTTCAGTAAATCCTTCTTTACAATCACTACATAGTCCTGCCTCTAAAGAATCTCCCCTGTTTAAACTTGAACATGAGACACAATTATTTTCATCATTTTCTGTATAGCCATTTAAACATCCACCACAATAACCAGCTACTTCTGTATCATCCAATCTGTTTAACTCTGAACACTTTACACATTTTTCATCATTATAATATCCATAACCAAAATTAGCACATCGCTGAGGTTCGTCTATATAAAGCATACAAACATTGTTTCCATCCCTTTTTATTCCCCCTTTACAAACACATTTATTTTCGGTTTTATTATATTCTTCGTTAGGTTTTTCTTTACAATATTCTTCCATTTCCTTTATTGATTTACAATTATCTTCATAACAAACATCGCCATCCAAACAACAATTGCCATCACACATTGTCCCTTTCAAATTAGAACACCCTATTTTAGTAGAAGAATCATATTTTGAAGAACATTCATCATTTGAATAATCATATAATAACCCCATATTTTTACATTTATTTATAGATACTTCCAAATAACAAAACCCATTATACTCTTCATATTCTTTGTATTGAGATAAACATTCTCCACAGGAATTTCCTTTATATTCTCTATTTGAGATGGAACAAGAGTCAGAAATTTTAATATCAAATTCATGTCTAAAACTCCAATTAATAGTTTCAACAAATGATATTTTTGTAAGTTCCTTTGGCATTATTTCCTTTCTTTTTTGTTGTTCAGATCTTTGTACATGCAAATCACCATTTGCATTTTTAATTATTGTATAAATACTAAAACAATAATTAATCCAATTATCTGAATTGAAAAAATTATCAGTATAATATCCATTAAATCCTTTTCGAATTAAATCATCAGTTAATATATTACTATACTCCAATATAAATATCTCATTACAAAATAACTCTTTGATTTTATCTAAATCTTCATTCACATTATTTCCATATATTTTTCCCAGAATTAGTTTTTCATTTTTTTCATAAATTTCCATTTTATCATACATTTTCAAAACGTCTTCTGGTAAAACAATAGACGTTTGAAATAATTCTTGTCCTGTTTTGTAAACGGAAATTCCAACGAAACACATCGTAATTGTCAATATAACTATCCACAATTCCATTATTGACGCTCTTTTATTGTTATTAATTATTACCATACAAATGTCAACACATCTCCCTCATTTGATTCAATTTTTACTTTTGCTTCTTGAAATTTGTTGCCTGAAGTAATAGATTCTATCAAATAATTCAATAAATCTCCAGCGTCCGCACAATAAGAATCATAAGATACATAATCACATTTAAAATATACATATCCCTCATCCCCTTCAATTCTATAGATTTTATCATCTTTGTTTTGGTTAATCTGAAAGTTATCCAATGCATCTTCATTCAAACTATACCAATTTAATGCATCATTTGAAAATTTAATATTATCAGAAGAATAATCAATATATAGAGGATTGCAATTTTCTCTATTAGAACATAATATAGCCATTGTTGTTTCTGGTAAACCAATTTTATCTGGAACATTATTATTTTTATACATTTTAAGAAACGCTGAATAACTACTCATAGAATAAGAATCAACTTCCTTAATTTCCGTATTGTTTGTAATAAAGGGACTAATCAAAATATACAATATTATAATTGCGATTATTATTATTGTAGAAACAAATCCCGTCATAAAATCGCCAATTTGTCCTTTTTTATTCATCTATCACCAAAGTAATTATATTTAGTTTAATATCCTTATTATTATATTTCACAATAAAATCCATATTTGTATATCCTGGAATAGAATTTTGTTTTTTCATTTCTTCATAAGTTTCTGTATCTGGATTTTTCTCATAATATTGCATGGTTTCCAAAATCCAACTGCTATCTTCACCTTGTATATATGCTTTATTTAATCCATCTATTGTAACATTAACGAACATTCTAGAAAATTCATTATTCGTGTTATTATAACCACAATATTCCAAAATTTTTCCTCCAAATTTTTTATCAAGATCATCCAATCTTCCCTGTAACAATATCTTATTATCAATTAAACAATTATACACATTTCTGGCTAAAATTACAGACTCTGTATCTTTAACATTTAAATCATTACTATAAGACATACCAGTAATCACAAAAATAGCTATGCCTACAAACAGAATTAACAAAACTCTATAAACCATCAAAACCATATCACTCATTGAACCAGCTGCTCTTTTATTCATCTATAATTATCTTAAAATAAGATTCCTCCTTTACAACAGAAACTTTATATTTTGAAAAAAAAGGATAACCCTTTTCTAGAGTTGAACCTTCCAAAGAAATCATTACTTTACCATTTTTTATTTCAACATTATTAACAGTCATACCATTATTTTTTTTATAAATTGTAATATTTGTACCAGCCTCTGCAGAATCTATTAAAAGAGCAGTCTGTTTTTCGGCTAATTCTTGTTTTAATCCACGATTATCTTGACGACTAACCATCGCAATAATAAAAATACCCGCTACCAATCCAACCAAAATTAGATGAACTAATGTCTGTTGTAACATTTGTGCTTTTTTATTTTTCATTTTAAAAAAGGTTTTTTAGACCAGTAGTTATTGCATAAGCTGCAGCCAATAAAAGAAAAATCCATATTATCCACTTAACAGTCTCGTCCGCCATACCTCTCTTATTTTTCATAAAAACAACTAGAAAACATAGTTAATAAAATTTATGTGAGAGTTATTTAACCAAAAGCTCTTCTATAATCTATCATATCTGCAGAAGTAACACCCTCTAAAGCACTTAAATCGTTACCAATTTGGTCAACATCCTTTTCTTCTGGATATGCAAAAGATATAATTAATGCTTTTAATCCGAATGCTATTGGCAATTCTTCGAAATTAGCAATAATTCCACCTTTATCAACAATAATTTTTTCACTTTCTTTTCTTAACCAATTAAAATCCATATCTAAACTATTTGGCATGATTTTATATTGAACAGCACTCATTCCCATTTTAAGGTCCTATATATCCACAAATTGGACAAACGTATTTAACTGAAAGACTTCTACATTTTTTACATCTAAAAATTTCAGCACCACATTTAGGACAAGGAAATTTTACACCATCATTACTTGATTTATCACAACTAACGCATTTTTCCATATAACAAATTCTTATTTTTAATTTATAAAGTTTTGGTATCTACCATTCTTGCCTTATTTATATCATTAATAATCAAACTTCCACCATTCTCTTTGTTTTCTTTATATGTTCCAGAAACTACAAATCCCTCATCTTCTTGTATATTACTCACGGTTTGAAAAAATTCTTCATATGTTCTTGGAAAAATAACACAATCACAAGATTTATTTTTATTAGCTATAGTCAAAAATGCCATATTATCTCCGCTTTTTGTCTTTGTTTTTCTAAAACGCTTAATAATACCAAATAATGAAATACTTTCTGAATCTACCAAATTATACTCATTAAGTGAAGCAGATTTAGACTCAACAAATAAATCTACTGGATTTCCTGAAATACAAACACCAATTAATTCATTTTCATAACTTATCATATCTTTAAGACTCATTTTATTTGAGACAACTTTTTCTACAACTGGAGCTTCAAATAAAGTAGCCTGCTTATTTGATTTTTTATTTCCATTTTCTTGAATAGCTAACAAATCACCTCTATTTATTCCAAAATTATCAAAACATCCAACACAAATTAAATTTTTGATTACTCTTTTGTTGACCTTTGTTAAATCAACTTTATTTAAGAAATCATCAAACGAATTATAACTCCTATTGCCAATTATAGAATCAATAGCTCCATCTCCCACATTCTTTATTCCACTTAGTCCAAACCTTATTATTTTTTTCTTTCCTAACTGTTCAACGTTAAAACTTTTTAATGATGTATTAATGTCTGGTCCTAAAATATTTATTTTCATCTTTTTTGCTTCCTCTAAATAAAAACTCATTTTATCTGGATCTTTAATACTTGAAGAAATTGTTGCTGTCATAAATTCAACTGGATAATATTTCTTTAGATAAGCTGTTCTATAAGCTATCAACGCATAAGCTGCTGCATGACTTTTATTAAAAGAATAAGATGCAAATTTTACGATATCATCCCATAATTTATCAATATCTGCTTTGGACATTTTAGCAACAGTTGCACAACCATTCTTGAATTTTTCCTCCATACTTTTCATTAATTCAATTTTCTTTTTACCAATAGCTTTTCGTAAAGTATCTGCTTCCGACATACTAAACCCAGCTAATTTCTGAGCCAATTGCATAACCTGTTCTTGATAAACCATAATTCCATATGTTGGAGCTAAAATTTCTTTTGCTAACTCATGTGGATAAATTATATTTTCTTTTCCAGATTTACGATTTGCATAAACTTCTAAATATTGCATTGGACCAGGACGATATAAGGAAACAATAGCAATAATATCATCAAAACATGTTGGATTTATGGATTTCAAAGTTTTTTGCATTCCACCACTTTCAAGTTGAAAAACACCAACACTATCTCCTTTGGCTAACATACTATAAACATTAGGATCATCCAATGGTATATTTTCTAACCATTCATCATTCTTATCAATAAAATCTAAAACCTTTTTGGTAATATTAAGAGTTTCTAATCCTAAAAAATCAAATTTTACCAAACCTAAATCTTCTATTTCATGTCCTTCTGCTTGAGCAACAATAAAACCATCTCGTTCCATAACTGGTAAATAATTTGTAATTGGTTCCTTTCCCCAAACAACACCACAAGCATGAACTCCCTTATGTCTAACTCCACCTTCTAATGTCATTGCTATATCAAAAACTTCAGAATATTGACGCTGAAAATCAACTAATTCTTTACTAGCATCCAAACTTTCTTTAATTGTATCCTCATTAACATAATCTGTTATTTTATTTGCAACATTAAACGGAATTTTAAAAACTCTCATAACGTCTTTCAAAATTGATTTAGCACTCATCGTTCCATAAGTACCAATCAATGCGATTCTATCTTCACCATATTTTTGTTTAACATAATCAATTACAACATCTCTATCTCCAAAATCTACATCAAAATCAGGAAGACTAATTCTGTCTGGATTTAAAAATCTCTCAAATAACAATCCCAAATGTAATGGTTCCAATTGAGTTATACCTAAAAGATACGCAACAATACTACCAGCTCCACTTCCCCTACCTGGTCCAACCTGACATTTACTCTTAGCTGCTGTAATAAAATCTCTAACAATTAAGAAATATGTTGAAAAACCCATTTTTTTAATTACAGATAGTTCATATTCCATACGTTGTTTTGCAATTTCATAATTTTCTTTTTCACCATACACTTTTTCTAAAGATTCATTACATAATTCTGTAATATATTCATCATGAGTATATCCGTCAGGAGTAATATAGTCCGGGAAAGTTGTTTTTCCTAATTCTAATTCAACATTACACATATCTGATATCTTTTTTGTATTATTTAATGCATCTATTCTATCGGGGAACCTCTCAATCATTTCTTCTTTACTCATAACATGATATCCATCTCCATTAAACTGAAAATGATTTACGTCATCTAAAAAACCATTCGTTTGAATGCAAAGCATTGCCTCATGCGCTCTAGCATCTTCTTTCATTAAATAATGTGAATCACAAGTTGCAACAAGACCGATACCCATTTCATCAGCCCACTTATAATATGTATTTCTTACTTTCTTTTCCTCTGGAATATTATGATTTTGAACTTCTAAAAAGAAATTTTCCTTACCAAATATATCTAAATATTCTTGTATTTTTTCTTTAGCCAAATCAAAATTATCATTTACTATGCTTTGAGCAATATCATTTGCAAGACAAGCACTTGTACAAATTAATCCTTCAGAGTACTGTTTTAAAACTTTTTTGTCAATTCTTGGTTTATAATAAAATCCTTCACATGCACCAATCGAACTTAATTTTAATAAATTTTTTAATCCCTCATTGTTTTTAGCAAGAAGAATTAAATGAGTTCTTTTTTCCGTCTTATCATTAACTTTCATATCATTAACAAGATAAGCTTCCATTCCAAAAATTAACTTTATTCCTTCTTCTTTTGCTGCCTGATATTTATTAACTAACGATTCCATATTACCATGTTCAGTAATTGCAACAGAATCCATTCCTAATTCTTTAATTCGTTTAAATAAATAATTCTGATATTTTTCATCTATTTTAGGATTTTTCTTAAATTTATTATTTATTTTAATTGACCCATCCAAAAAACTAAATTCTGTATGCAAATGCAAATGAACAAAATTAACATCATCTTTGTTAATCTTGATATTAATCTTGGGTTCTTCTACCTCTTCTTCAATAATCTGTTCCTTTATTTCCTGTTTAGGTAATTCTTCTTTTAATAATTCTAATTGTTTTTCGGAACCAAAAATATCTTCTATATATTTTTTAGCTTGATTAACACATTCAATTGTATATTCAGAAACATTATACTTTTTTGAAAGAGCAATTGCAGAATCCAAATATTTTTTAATTGAAGCATAAGAGACCGTCATTAATAAAGGATTTCCACATTTTCTACAAGTTCCAGTCAATGGAATTCTACGATATTTTATATTACATTTTGAACATCTAAATTCTTGTCTAAAAAAATTAGTTAAATTTCCCAGAATATCTTTTAAAAAATGTTTTTCAACAATCATTCTGGCAACATCGTCCTTATCAACAGCCCTTATTTTATCAACCAATTCCATTTGTTTTTCAACTTTTTCTTTCATAGTTTTCAAAACTTTATATGAGCCATTTTTTTCTCCATTATTAATATCATTAGTTCCATGAGTAAAACCAATTCCTGATAAAGCAGAAATATTATTTTTCAACCGATTTTTTACATTATCGTTCATTACCACACTTGAATGTTCTTTGTTCTGTGATTTTGTATATAGATCTAAATTATAATGCCAAGCAATATCATATTCTAATATTTGATCATCAACTTCTCCAGGAAAAATTCTTCCGTTAAGTATTAATGGGGCATCTTGTGTTCCTCCACGATGTTTAGGTAAATAATTTCTACTAAAATTTAAAAGAACATCCATAAGCATCATAACAGATATTTCATCTCCATCACAATCTCTTCTCACGGCAGCATGCATATATGGACTTGCTAAAATTCCTTGCATCTGAGAAAATCCAATAATTCTACCAATAACTCCAGCACAATTATGGGGAGCCATACAAACGACGAGTTGTCCTATCAAATCTTCCTCTGATTTTAAATCATAAAATTTATTCTCCAAATATATTTCTTCTAATTCATTATCTAAAAATTTTGTTATATTGTAAAATATTGAATTTGCGGACTTTTCTAGTTCATTATTAAATGAAGATAAAACAACATCATGCGGTCTAATCTCTAATATTTGTTCTTCATTTAATAATTCATTCCCATATATATCATAATTATATCCAAGTTCTTTTAGTTTTTCGATACTTGTTCCAATTTCTACAGGTTTAAAATGTGTTAATGGAATTTCTGTACCATCGTATCTTATTGTTCCGTCTTTATTTACTGTTAATCCGTTTAATAATCTTAAAACTCCCTTTCTTGAATCCTCACAAAAATCATTATTATAATCTTTTATTCCTTTAATTAATTTAATAATACCTTCATCTTTATTATTATTTATCAAAAATTCTTTTAGTTTTTCCAAATTTTCTGGATTTTCCAAATAATCGTTATTGGCTATTGTATTTGTGCCACCGACCTGTTTTCTTAATTTAACTTTTTCTGGTCTTCCCATCCTTGCTCCGACAAATTCACCACTTTTATCCCTAATTTCATAATCGGAAAAATTATTTATTATTTCTAAAACATTTTCCTTTTTGTCTAAATAATTTATTATATCTGATATCTTTTCTAGATTCTCCGATATTCCTATATTTAACAATAATGATTTAGCAATTTCTTCATTAATTACTACATTATCAAAAACAACATCATGAGGAACACCTAAAATTTCCAATGTTCTTTTTGCTACAGAATATTTTTCTTTTGTAATTTGTCCCCAAAGCAAAATAAATTTATTCTCAACGAAATGCCCATCTTTTAACCATAATAACAATTCCTTAAATTCTGGAACACTAATTTCAGACCAATAATAAATAAATTTTGGATGTAATGGAACTAAATATTTTTTACTTATTTTAATTGCGTCATCCAAACATATGTCATATTTGTCATATTCCATAAATTCATTTAAAATATCCATTTTTTCTTTAACCTCCAAGTCCCACCATTCTTCGACATAAGCTGATTTTAATAAATTAGAATTTCTATCTACAACATCACCCAGAGAAACTAAAATATCTCCCAAATAAATTATTTCTGAAATATTATTGAATATGTTTTTACCTTCATCAAATGTATATATCTTTTTTACACTACCATCTTTTAATTTTACAATTGGACCATCGATTGTATCACATGAAGTAATAACGGCTCCTTTTATCGGTTTTTCTATTTTTAATTGTGTTCCAAAAGACAAAAACCCATCACTAACTGACATAGTTGCAGGACTAATTCCAACACAACTAAAACCACTATCTCTACTTTTACCATATCTAAATCTAAAACTACCACTTCTTGATGGATAACCATAAACCGGTCTTCCCGCAACTAAATCTTTTATATAAACAGCTTCTCCGGAGTCTCCACTAATATTTTTTGAATGTATTAAAGAATACTCACTTAAATAATCAAAACCAGAACAAATTATTCCATTTTTTTTAACTTTACTTAATCTCTGTAATCCTTTTAACGCTTTCTGAGCCAAAGCTTCTGCTAATACTAAACAAACGCCACCTCTTATTTTATTAGTTGAAACTCTCGGTAAATCTTTAAAATCACTAACTTCCAAATTCTCTGTTGGATCACCATCAATTTGTATAGGTATTTCTTTTACCAAAAATTTTATTTCTTCTTCTGTTGGAAAATATTGAAGATTTGAAACTTTGTTATTATAATCACAACACTCTACAAAATATCTATTAATTTCGTCTTGACTAGCAATATATTTTTTATAACCAAAATATTCTCTTAAATAATCTACTAACATCAAAAATACACACGTAGTTGTTGTTCCTGCACTTCTTATCGGTCCTGAAAATTTAATATTAAAGAATCCTCTATCATCATCTTTAACAATTTCTAAACCCGTATATCCTTCTATAGGACTAGCAACAACACCCAACGTTAAATAAGCAAATCCTACCCTTAACCCAGCATCTATTGAATCTTTTTGACTCTCAAAATTAATAAATTGATTTTCCGCTATTTCTTTTGCAATAACAAATGCTACAGTTGGATCTTGTTTCCCGTATTGTGTTTCTAGTTTAATTATTCTATCGCTTATACTTTTTAGTGGTAAATTATTATAAATTGTTTTTACTAAATTAACACACCTTTCAGCAACAGATTTAGCTACAGGAGATTCAACGAAATTTGAAGGATCGACATTCTTTTTTTTAGCGATACCTGCTATTTTATAGCAATAATCTATTTCTTCACTTAAATCATTAAAATACTCGGTTTCATTCCAATATCCAAGAAATGTTTCCTCATCCATAAACACATATCTTTAATTTTGTTTATATAGATTTTTATAAAAATATGTCTATTTAAGATAAGTCAAAAAATCCGAAACTGTAACTGTATCATACAATATTTTGTCATCATTTACTAATACTACAGGATATTTTTCTATATCGTAATTTGATAATATAGTATCTAATGACGATAAATTTTGGTCAACAGCTATAGGAATTAATATTATTTGATCTCCTACTTTTTCTTTTACTTGTCCTAATATTTTTGACCAAACATTTTGATTAGCCTGTTGTGTTAAATCTTCACTATTATATTCATACAAATAAACAACCGTGTCATAATTAGAACATTTATCTGAATATTGTTTTATTGTACTCCAAAGCATTGTTCTTAAAACATCATATTTTTTATGAACTATTTTTATATTTTCAGAAACTTGTGAAGATTTTTCATATTCATCCATTAATTCTGCTTCTAAATATATTTTATTTGCTATTTTTACAAATTCTTGACCCAATAAATCACAAGAAGTTTCATTATTTACTAATGTAGTTATAAGATATGTATCAAACATAGTAACTTGAGAATTCAAGAAAGCATCATTCATTTCATTTAAATTTTTATTTTCCATACTCATTCCAAATAAAATGCCTAAAACAAAAATACCTAATGTGAATAAAAAAGCTTCTAAAAATGCTCGTTTGTTTTTATTTTCCATTTTACCAAGTATTATATCCTCTCAAGTATTTAACAACAGATATTATTAAAATAGGTGGATATACTAGTACATAAAAAAATGAATATATAAGCATTTCGAAGATTGTATAATTAACATTATCCTCTCTACAATAAACAAGAGATAAAAATAAAAATAACACTCCAACAATAAATAAAAATATCCCTAAAAACAATAAAACCGTTGGACTAATCATTAAATCTTTCCATGTAATTAAAGCCACTTGAGATTCAATCGATAATTTTGTAATCATTAATTTACTAAATATATACCTAGATCCTCTATATAATAGTATAAACAAACCAGCTATTCCAATTGCCCAACCTAATATAAAATAAGGAATAATAAATTTACCCAATATCCCAGTAGCCTTTCTTTTGGGAGTATATTGTTTTGTTGTTTGCATTCCACCAATACTCCAACGAATTCTTTGTTTAAACCAAACTTTTAAAGTTCTAGGAACTTCTGTATATACTATTGCATTCATAGCCATTTTGACATTATATCCAAAATTAACAATATGCCAAGTAAGTTCAATATCTTCGGTTAAATTAGACTCATCAAATCCATTAATTTTATCAAAAACGGATTTTTTATAAATAGATAAAGGACCATTCGTGACATAAATTGAATCAATAAATTCCATTATTTTTCTAGTAAATGCAATTGTTTTGTATTCAACAGATTGCATTTTTTCAAGAATATTTTTAGTATTTTGTACATATACTCTTGAAGTTACACCCGCAACTTTTTCATCCTCCAAGTATCCAATCATATTAGAAATTGCATTTTTTTCACAAACTGAATCTGAATCTGAAAAGCCTATTAATTCCGTATTAACAAATTTAGCTCCATAATTTTTTGAACCTGCAGCTTTTCCAGTATTTTTTGGAGTTTGTAAAGCCATAACTTTTGTAGGATATTTTTTTTCATATTTCTTTATTTTTGAATAAGAGTTATCTTTAGAGCAATCATCTACAACAACAATTTTTTCTAGACCTGGGTAATCAGATGCTAATAATTTTTCTATGGTATTTCCTATTGTTTTTTCTTCATTATAACATGGCACAACTATAGATAATGACCTAACTTTTGTATATTTAGGATCTAAAAATATTTTTTTTTCGTTTTTAAAATATATTAAAACAAATAGGAGCAAGAAATACATCGCAAAAAATGTAAAAAAATAATATATTATAGTTAACCATTCCATAAAAACATAATATTCATTTTAATTTAAAAGAATATGTATAATATAATTATTCTACTTCATTATTAAAATCCATTATCTTTATTTCCCTATTTTTTAAATTTATTATAGGAACTTTACAATATTCTGATTCTATTCCTTTTTTATTGAAGTATTTCGGGTTTTTAATCCAACAAGAACCATTTACCATTAATATATTATTTTTAACATCCACATTACATCTATGAAAGTGAGAAGTTAGTATTATGTCCGGTATTATATCTAAGACTAACGAAGCATTTTTATCAATAATTGTATCTGTAAAACCATATTCTGGAGACAATTGTCTTGAGTTTAACAAATCTTTTATTAATATATTAGGAGAATTATAACCATATTTATCTTTTAATTCTTTTTTTTCATTAATTAAATTATAAATATTCATTCCATGATACAATAATATATTAACACTATCCTCTATATTAATAATAGATGGATTCCCTACAAAACTAATATTATCATAATTTTTGAATTCGCCAAATTGATTTATATTAAATTTAGGCTGAGGTTCTCCAATCCAAATAGAATCCCTATTCCCTGGTATAATAAAAATTTGTAAATTTTGTCTAAACAAATTTAATAATTCTTGAAATTTTTTATATTGTCCAGATATAGTTTTAATTGATAAATCTTTTTCTTGTCCATAATATTGTCCAACTCCATCAATAATATCTCCACCGATAAATAAATATTTTATTTCTTCTGTATTATTTATCCATTTTATAAATTTTAAGAAATTTTTTTCTAAAAAATAATTTGAACCACAATGAATATCTCCAATAAATGCAATATAACAATCTCCTTTTGTAGTCTTTTCTTTAGGTAATTTAATTTCAGGAAAAACTATATCATTTGCTATTAACAAATTATCAACGACATTCCCCCTTATTAAAATTACATCATCCAAAAATACTTTTTGAGCTAATTCATATACATGACTATTACTTCTTGGAATAACAATATTGGCATCTTTTGTTAAATCTTCTACACATAATAAGATATTTTTATTTTTTGTATTTTTTTTATCATAAACGGTTGTAATAATTGAAAAACTTCCAGAATTGGGTAATTTTCTTATACTCGTCATGTCAGTATAATTATCTATTACAAATTTTTCTTTTAAAATATTATATTTTTGTCTAAACAAATTAGAAAAATCATTTATTTCAAATATTTTTTGAACAAATTCTGGTTCCTTTACTACTTTGAAATTTTTTTCTGTTAAATCTTTCTTTACTTCTGGAATATAATTAATTTCTAATAATTCTTCAAAACTTACACCATTTTTTTGTAAAACATTTTCTAGTAAAGATTTATTTTTAACTAAAACTCTTTTTGTAATAACTTTTTCTTTTAATTGAGAACTACTCAACAAATCTATAATTTTGTTTCTTTTTTCCAATTTCATTGATTTAAAAATTTCTAAAACTTCCTTATCTAAAAAAAAACCTCGTTTTATACATTCATTTAAAACTAAATCCACCATAATAAAGAAAACTTTTCTTTATTTATATAAATTCTTATAATTATATACCCAAAGAATCATGTAATATATTTTCTACTTTTATAGCAATATTATCTGGAATACTAAAACGAATATCTCTTGTTCTTCCTTGTCTACCTTTACTTATTACCTTCGCATTAATTATTCCCATCATATCTAATTCTGCTAAAATATCACTAATTCTTCTCTGTGTTAAAATATCCATCATTGGCTTTATTTTATTACATAAATCTTGATAAACGCCATAAACATCGCCTGTAAAATATTTGTCTATTTTACCATTTTTTTTATCTTTTGATAATTTTATTATAGAATACAACACCAATTTCTGTTGTTTTGGACAATTTTCTACAACATCAATTATCTTATCTTTTTCTAACTTTTCGTTTGCTTTTTCTATGTATTCTTCTTCTAATTTTGACTTATTATCTCTTTCGCATAATTCTCCAGCTATTCTTATCAAATCAAGTGCTCTTCTTGCATCTCCATGTTCTCTAGCTGCGTAAGCTGAACATTTTTCAACAACACCAGAAGAAATAACGCCTTCTTTAAATGCTAATGAACATCTTTCATTTAAAATATCAACTAATTGTATCGCATTATAAGAATGAAAAACTAACTCTTCTTCACCTAAACTACTTTTAACTCTTGAGTCAATATTTTCTAAAAATCTAACATCATTACTTATTCCTATTATTGAAATTTGTGATTGTATTAATTCTTGATTTAATCTTGTTAAAGTATACAAAAATTCATCACTCATTTTTTTAACAGCTTGATCTATTTCATCAAAAACGAAAACTACAAGTTGTTTTTCTTTATCTATTAATTCAATAAATTTACTCCAAACCTTATCTGTTGGAAGACCTGTCGCAGGAATATCTCCACCCATTTTTTGAATTAAAGCAGCAAGTATTCTATATTCTGTATCAGCTACTTTTCTTAATTTACAATTAATATATTCAAATTTTACATTTACATCCATTTCTTTTGCTTTTTTTGATAATTGTTTACAAACATACTCTACAGATAATGTTTTTCCAGTTCCTGTTTCTCCATAAATAAATAAATTACTTGGTCTCTCACCTCTTAATGCTGAAGCTAAAATACCTGCAATATTTTTTATTTCTTCATCTCTATGTTTAATATTTTCTGGAGTATATTTTACTTGTAATGCAGACTTATTCTTAAATAAAGTATTTGTAACCGCATTATTAAAAATATCATCTAATTCAACAGCCATTAAAACATATAAAACAATATAGTATTTAAATTTAATAGAAAAGAAATATTTTTTTATTTACCTTTGTTTCCTATAGACTCTATCCCCTTTATTTCTTATAGAAAATAAAAAATAATTAAATTATATTTTAATTTAATTAAATTATATTTTAATATATATATATTATATAATATAAAGACTTATAAATAAAAATAAAAAAATAAAAAAATAAAAAAAAATACTTATAAATTAATTCCAAAAGAAATAATGGGGTCAGGGATATTAATATATAATATATAATATAAAATATACAAAGATTTATAAAATATTTACATTTATTCAAATTATGGAAAAAAGATCATTTAGATCATTCATTGGAAAACAGGTAGTTACAAAGGAGGGTAAAAAAATAGGCTTTGTTAAAGACATTACTTTTGAAGCTAGAACAGGAGAATTAATACATTTAGTATTAAAAGATCTTACTTCTTATACAACAAATTTATCATTAGAAAGAACAAAAGAAAAAGAAGCTTTAGTTCCATATAATTCAGTAATTGCAGTTGGTGACTTCATTGTAGTTTCTGAAGAAGATTTATTATAAATATAAAATGGAAATGAAATTTTTAGGTTTAAAATATACAAAAATTAGTGTAAAAAAGAATCCTAATTTTGATGGCAAAATAACTATGAACCAGAATATTAAAATTAATTCTATTGAAGATTATAAACAATTAGACCGTAAAGAAGAAAGTATTAAGGTTTCTTATAAATTTGAGGTTTCTTATGGTGATTTAGGAAATATAGAGTTAGAGGGTATATTATTTTTAGCAATGGATTCTAAACTCCAAAAACAAATATTAAAAGATTTTGAGAGTAAAAAGGCAGATACAGAGGAAAATGTTTTGATTATGAACTTAATAATACAAAAAAGTTCAATTAAGGCAATGGAATTAGAAGAAGAAATGAATTTACCAATTCACGTAAAATTACCCTCATTACAGTTTAAGAAATAATTCTAAAAAGATTTAAAACAACTATTTTATAGGTTATTATATGCCAAAAATATCTAAAGAAAAAGAAAATAAAATAATAGAACAAATATTATTCCTTTTATATTCTAAATTTCCTCAATTAATATTTACTTCTGATATAGCCAAAGAAATAGCAAGAGATGAAGAATTTACTAAAAAAATATTAACTGAAATGGAAAAAAAAGATTTAGTAACAAAGGTTTCTAAAAATCCAGAAGGTATAAATTATATTAAAAGGTCTAGATGGAGAATATCAAATAAAGCGTATGATATCTATAAAAAATATAATATACAATAAAAAACAAATATCATTATAAAGAATTGATAATTTTCTTTCTTATGGATCCAATAAAGGAGGCTTTTTTTAAAATAAAAGAAGATATTGAATTATTAAGAATAGAAATTGATAATATTAAAAAAAATCAAGAAATAATAGGTTCCTTTTTAGATAAAATAACAGTTATTAATAATAAATTAGATAAATTAAACCAACAAACCAACAAACCAACAGATACTCCAACAAATCCAACAAATCCAACAGATACTCCAACAAATCCAACAGATACTCCAACAAATCCAACAGATACT
>CAYXZJ010000007.1:0-4875 GCA_964470085.1 Candidatus Woesearchaeota archaeon | reverse complement strand
TCCAACAGATACTCCAACAAATCCAACAGATACTCCAACAAATCCAACAGATACTCCAACAAATCCAACAGATACTAAAAAAAATAATGACCTATACAGCTTAAATACTCAAAATAATGATTTTTCCATGAGAAATGGTGGGGTTCCAACAGACAAACCAACAAACCAACAGACAAACCAACAAACCAATAATACGTGTAATAATGAACAATATTTGAATAAATTAAATTATTTTGAAAAGGCTGATCTTCTTCTAAACACATTAGATGACACAAAAAAGGGATTAAGAAGAATGTTTAAGAATTTAACAAGTCAAGAGATGCTTGTTTTTGAAACATTATATAATTTTGACATAAAAAAAGATGACGATATTAGCTATAAAAAGCTTGCAAATATACTTAATTTAAGTGAATCATCAATAAGAGATTATATTAATAAACTGATAAATAAAGGTATTTTAATTGAAAAACATCGTATAAATAACAAAAATATTGTATTATCTATATCAAATAGATTAAAAGAAATAACCAATTTAACTACAATAAAGAGTCTGCGAGAATTGTAAATCTATAATATATTATTCGTTTAAACGAATAATTAGATTAATTCTCTCTTTTCTTATATTTACTACCTCAAATTATACTTATTTGAGCCCGTAGTCTTCTCTTTTTGTCGGTATTTCCCTAATAAAGCTAACTTTTAGCATCATTTTTGGTTACAACAATAAATTAATCAACACTAACTTTTAGTATATTTTTAATTTTTGTAGTATATCTCACTTTTCAACAAAAAAAGTGATTTTTTATAGTTAAATTAACTCTCACTTTTCCATTTTTTAGCATTTTTCAACCAAACTTTTTGGTTTTTAGCTAATATTTCTCTATTCTTTTCTGAAATATACAGTCTTTTTTGCCCAGAAGGCTCTGAAAACTCGTCGATAATACCAGGAATCTTACGTTTTATACTGTTTACTTGTCCTCTAATAGTACTTCTAGTCTTATGAAATGTAGCAGACAGATCTTCATAACTATACTTTTGGTCCTTTAAATTAAGTAAAATAACCAGAATTCCACGTTCACTTGTAGTTAAATTATCAATATTGTCTGTTTGGACAGCTGTTTGGACAGCTGTTTGGACAGCATAGTTGTTTGTTTGTGTTTTAAATACATGTTTATTTTGTTGTTTATTACCATTTATTATAAAATTATTTTCTTCCAAGTCACTAATTCTTTTATTAAATGATTCAATTTCGGATTGGAATTTATTTATAAAATTATCATATTTCTTACTTTTATCGTCGAAAACACTAATCCATTTACCCACTTTTGCAAAATCCCTTTTTACATTTTCAAAAGAGTCTAACACCTCTTTTTTTAATCCATCTAACCTCTTCTTTTGTCCGAACATACTCTATTTAATAAACAGCTGTTTATAAATGTTTGTGCCTGTTTATGTTTTAAACAGCTGTTTATATTACCTGTTTAAGAAAAATATAATTATATATATGGTTATATCGAGAATGTTTGTGCCTGTTTATGTTTCATAATTATATTAGTAAAACACTTGTTTAAAACAGACATAAACAATAAACATAAACAGAATCTGTTTGTTTGTGTTTTAAACAAGTGTTTATATTATATAAATTTAAAAAGAATAATATCTATATAAAAGAATGAAGTTAAAAGAGATGTTAATTTATTCGTTTGTCTTTTCAAATTTAATAATAATTTTATCATTTATTTTCCCGATAGTTCCTTGCTCTGAGTATCCGAATGTTCCAAATCCAACGTCTGTTGTGAATATGCGAACACTAGGTTATATTTCGAATTGTGAATCAAATTCAATAGTTGAATATTTAGGTTATACACAGAGTATTTCTGTAGCTTATTTTTCAATTTTAATAGTCTCATTTAGCGTGTTTATGTTGATTTTATTATTGATTAATAAACAAATAAACAAACACACAAAATCAAACAAATAAACAAGATTTGAACTAAGTAAACCAAAGTGAATACAATAAAATTATTAGATAAATAAAGGTTAAAAAATTGTCAAAAAAGGATTAAAAATTTCTAAAAAACACAATTTGTTTTTTTTTATTTTTTCATGTAAACAGTTGTTTGTATTTCATAAACATCAACGGAAAAATGTTTCAAGATAACTATTTTTTGTTAGTATAGATATAAGTTTTTTTAAAACAAAAGAATCATTTTTCTCTTCAAAAGTCAGTTTCAGATCAAGAATTCCCGATTCAAATTTAATTATTTTGTAAACTATCCCAAGTTCTAGTTTTATTCCAAGGATTTTCCCCAATTTTGAACAAATATTTCAACGAAATTAAGTTTAATTCTCAGTTCCAATTTTTTTGTTTAGTAAAATAACTTTCATAAAAATGAATTGGCAATCTGCATTTAGTCGAATTTTATTAAAAATCGTGTGTGTTTGTGTTAAATGTTTTTTATAAAAACAAATAAAATTTTCAAAACAAAACAACGAAAGAAACTTTTTTGACTTAAAACTTAGTAAACCTAAGTGAACAAAGATTTTATCTCTTTAAAATAAATAATAGTTTAGGTTGTTTAAAATGGCCATAAATATTCCAAAGAATTCATAATTTTCTAAATTGATTGATTTATATCATAATTTAAGACAAAATAAATATTTTACATTAGATTTTTAGTTTTTTATAAAAAATACCAGAATAATGTATAAGGTTCGTATAATATATATTATGTGAAGTTTTTATATATAAAAACGAACTTATTTTGAGCGTTCTTACAAAAATATAAATATGCGAACGGATTTAATTTAAAATGATAAAGAAATGTATTCAATGCGGAGAAGAAAAAGAGCATCACGCGAAGGGTTTATGTTACAATTGTTATAAAAAAACGTTCTGGGAGCCTAAAATGGATATTTGTAAACGTTGCGGACAAAAGAAGATCATTCATGCAAAAAATCTGTGTGCTTCCTGCTATAACAATGTTTACCATAGTGAAAACAATAAAGCATATTCACAAAGAAAAACAAACCAAATAAGTCTTGTAACATATAAAAAATTAACAGAAAAGTGTGTAATTTGCGGTTTTGACAGGATTGTAGACATATTTCACATTGATTTGAACAAGAAAAACAACGAATTGAGTAATTTAATCGGACTTTGTCCTAATCATCATAGAATGGCGGACAATTACAAATATCGATTCGAAATTTATGAATCCTTGAAAGACAAAGGAATTTCTATTCCATTTACACAAAAAGACCTTTTTTACATGAATCAAACAAAGCAAAAAAGTCCTTTAAATTCGCAAAATAAAGGGAAATAAGAATACTTTTTTTACAAAAGCAATAATTCCTCTAAGTACTCTCACTTTTCATAATTTTTAATATTTTTTAGTTCGCACAATAACATTTTAGTGGCATTTTTTTGTTGGAAAAGTGAGAGTTAATAAAAGTTAGTAAAAAATATCAAAAAAAGAAAAAATTAAATTTGAATAAAAAAAAGAATGAAAAAATAAAATAGAAAGAAGAAAAGTGAGTTTTCTCTTATTTATTGCTCTGTGTTTCTTTAAAATGACGACGATAAAATAAATTTTCTTAAATATATTATTAGTTATTCGCTATACCGAATATCGACTAAAAAATCAAGAAATCACTATAAAAAGTCAACAAAGATATAAAAAGAAAAAGTTCGTACAATTAAAATGAATAAAGAGGAATTTTTGAAGAAAATTGAGGTAGAATTAAAGGTTTCGAAAAATTCGCAATACACAATAAGAAATTACCTAAAATCACTAGACGAATTTTTAACTTATATTAATAAATATCCAAAAGACGTAACTGAAGAAGATATAAAACTGTTTTTGTCAGAAAAATATTCCAATCGTGCCTCAAGTTCAATAATTGTAACACTCGCCGCGATAAAATATTCTTATATTACAGCTTTCGGCACCGATCCGACCCAAAATATCAGACGACCAAAACGAGAAAAGAAAATTCCGCTCGTTTTATCAAAAAACGAAATGAAAATTTTGATAAATTCAATAACTAACCAAAAATCAAAACTAATCGTTTCATTAATTTACGCCTGCGGGCTTCGAGTTTCTGAATTAACTAATTTGCGATGTAACGATTTGGATTTTGAGGAAGGAATTGGAAAAATTCAACAAGCAAAAGGAAAAAAAGACCGAATTTTTAATATTCCAAATTTCTTAAAAGAAGAACTAAGATATCAGTGTGAACACCAAAGAAAAAATAAATTAGTCTATTTATTTACCGGACCAAAAGGGAAACTAACAACAAGAAATATTCAAAAAATTGTTAAAAATGCCGCGAACAAATCAAGAATAGGAAAAGACGTTCACTGCCATACACTAAGACATTCTTTTGCAACCCATTTATTAGAAAACGATGTTGACATAAGAAAAATTCAAGAATTACTCGGACATTCTGATCTTTCAACAACCCAAATTTATACACACGTTTCTAATAAAGAATTAAGAAAAATTGAATCTCCAATCGATAGTTTATGATTTTGAATCAAGTTTTTTGATTTCATTAAAATCCATTTTGCCTTTTTTGCTTAATTTGTATGTTTTATAGTTCGAAGAAGTCGGATTTGTACATTCAATAAAACCAGTTTCTTTTAATTCCCTAAATGCTCGGCTTACAGCCTCACGATAAAGTTTCAATTCTTTTGATAAAGGAGTCGCCCAGGTTCCATCATTATCAAGTTTTAGGAATACTTTTCTAGCAGTTTTGTTTCGTTCAAAGAAAATTTTGTCCTCAACTTTCATAATAAAACGAGTAACAAATTAGATTTAAACGAGCGTGATATTTTGTGTAACGTTTTGCGTAACAATTAAAAAGAAGAAA
>CAYXZJ010000006.1:33255-36889 GCA_964470085.1 Candidatus Woesearchaeota archaeon | reverse complement strand
TGCTGCACCATCGCTGGCTGTTAACTTTTGATTCTGAGCTATTGCCAAAACCTTTTCGTCAGTTATTGTTGTTCTACCTGTTAAACTAAACAAACTATATCCTTGCTTTTCATCAGTTTGTGAGAAGTTAATAGGTACTTGTTGGTTTCCTGCATTTGTAGTCACATATCCATTTGCTGGAGAAGTTAAACTTGTAGAGGGGGCAGATGTGTCGGGAACACAGGTTCCAGAAGTACAAATATAACCGAAATCACAATCTGTGTGATTATCACATATGTTGTAAGAAATCTCAGAATACTGATATAATGTTTCGGAACCAGTATTTGTAAAGTCTACAATTAATGAATGATTCTCTCCCTTATCAACACTTCGTAATGGAGCATAAAACGAAATATCCGTATCAGTATAAGTATCTTTATACATTTTTAGAATATCTGCATCAGACAATGGAGCATTATATATTCTAAAGCCATCCAAATACCCCTTGAACCAATTACCTCCACCTGGCATAGTTCCTATATGTACAGTACTAGAAGCAGAACATTCACCAGTATACGTTGCTTCAGCCCATTTAATTCCATCAACAAAAATCGTCTTCTTTTTTATATCAGTATCAACTCTCCAAACAATATAATGCCAAGCATTAGTACCAATTGTATTAGTGGTAACCAAATCATTTGCATAATATCCTAAATTTATAGCCCCAGTATCTCTTATTGCTAAATGTAATAATTGGTTTGTAGCGGCTGTTCCTTCAGCCAAAAGATATGTAGAACCTCCCTCCCAATATACCCAAGATCCAACAGTAAAACTATGTCCACACATAGGACCGGGTAAAGTACCAAAATGTGCCCAACTACTAGTACCACCGAAATATAAACTTCCATATCTACCACCGACATTTCCATTATTATAAGTAATACTATTAATGGATGCCATCCCTCCATTCTCGTTTATATTAGCATCAAATTCTGCATGAACAACCAAATTAGAACCAGACGTTCCCTTATTGTCACGATATCCTTTATAATATATTTCTTCAACTTCACCGCTAGTTAATGCTCTACCATAAACCATAACATCATCATAATATCCACTATAAGAGCCATAATCACAACTAACCATACTCAATGGAGCATAAACCGTTCTAGCAGCTGCAACACCTACCTTAACTACCTTACCATCAATATAAAGGTATGGCGTTTTATTTCTAAAAACAACCATTACATGGTGTATAGCACCATCATTTAATACACCACTATAACTAATTAATGGTGGTAAATATCCATCTCCATGTGCCGAAACTACAACAGCATTGGTACCAACAGAAACTCCTGCACCTGAATTTGCACCTCTATGATTTGCACAAAACAAAAAACTATTAGTTCCACCAGTAACTACCGTACCAGTACTTGAAGTAGTATATGTAGTAATAGCCTTTTGTGGAAGAACCCACGCACCAAAAGCAAAATTATCTGTGACATAACCATCATTACTAATTGAAACACTACCACTTGAACTACTTGCATATCCTCCTCGTTGATCATCGTATAGACTAGTAACACTATCAAAACTATTAGAATAAACCAAACCACCTGCCGTTTTATCAGTATACAAATCTTGTTCATCAATTGCAGATTTCGTCGCTGCAGTTAAACTATATAAAGAACTAATTTCTGAAGTAGATAATGCCCTGTTATATATACGAGCCTCATCAATATAACCATTAAGATATCTAGCACCAAGACTTCCATCTGTATTAATCTCATTTCCTATTGCTAAAGGTGCAGCACTAGTTGTAATTACACCCGAAGCTGCAATTGTTCTATCCAATTGTCCATTAATATACATATTTACATTAGAACCATTAAAAACTACAGCCACATGAGTCCAAGTATTCAAAGAAACCACCGCATTCGAATCATAATATCCACCAACACCATAAGCATATGTAGACAACTTTCCAGCACTCGTAACAGTCATATAATAAGACATAGATTTAAGAAAAATAGCACTTCTCTCAGAATTATAAGAATTCAACTTCACCCAAGCAGCCATCGTAATAACATTAGAACCACCAGTACTAAAAGCATCAGAACCTAAATTTATATAATCATTACCATCAAACAACCTTGCACCGCCTATTTTACCAGAAGAAGTATACGTAGAACCATAATTCCCGTACATATATCCCAAATCAGCTTCACTATCAAACGTCCAATAACCAATCATCTGATCGTTTATTGTACTTCCCGAGTGATTCCCTCTATTTGGGACAATTCCACTAGCAACCGTTCTATAATTAGACTTAGCTAAACTTCTAATTTCAGCAGAAGTTAAAGACGAACTATACACTTTAATTTCATCAATGTATCCATTAAAAAAATTCGCTAAACTATACCTTGCACCTATATACATCGGTAAAGGACTAGCTCCATTAGTTCCCGCTTCTGTTTTTGAACCACTATAAATACCATTTATATAACAATATACAGTACCACTCCCAATTGTAAGAGCCACATGAGTCCATTTTCCAACTGGTATATTTGTATCAAAATAAACTGAATCTGCAGTAGCAGAAGAATAGAATTGAAGATCTCCATTAGCATCTAAATATGCAGGCTGATAACCAACACCACTTCCATCTCTCATATCAATTAAATGAGCTGCGGAAGCTGTATTTCTATATATCCAAAAACTCCACGTTTTAGGATTACTAATATTAGTGAATTTTATATAATCATTACTACCATCGAAAGAAAAACTACCATCACCTAAAGCTTTTTTCGAAGTTGAGAATGTTGCACCACCATTTGTTGCGCCATCAGGAACATTAGAACTATCCATATCCCACTCAAAAATCAAAGAACTATCGTCTGGAGCATTATATTTAATATCATCAACTTTTAAAAATACACGATTTATACTATCTAAGTTAGATGAAGCAAGTCCATAATAAGACAATAAATTTAACTGCTGATTAGATTCAGGATAATATATTTTAGTTTCCGAAGCTGTAATACAATTACTTACACCAGTTAAACAAACTTCGCTTTCTTGACAATTTCCATCAGACGTACAATCCAACCAAACTCCATTAGAACAAACATCCGAATCACCATCAGAATCAACATCATATGTCGCACTATTTGTTACATATTGATCAGTAGAGTTTCCATACATACATGCTCCACTTGGAGCACACATTTTAGTATTAACTCCTGCACCAGAACAAATGCCCGCAATAGTATTATCACACGCATTAGAATATCTAGTTGATGATGTAATAGAAATAATATTATTTGATGAACAAGAATATGAATATTCTGGATTTAATTGTCCGTCCTTTAATTGATAATAACATCTATTAACTTCCCCAGACAAAAGAGTCTTACAAGACGTATCACAATTTGATGCTGTACATGCAGTGGAAGAACCTTCAGCGTATTTCCCAGACACAGAACAGTTTGCTGCAGCAACACATCTTTCTTCCCAAGATAAAGATGGTGTAGAAGTTCCAGACAGTGCAGTACTCCATGCACCTGAATTAAAGGTCCAACTATTCATCGGTGCATTAGTATAAGTATTAAAATTATTAGCATTAGAAACAGAATTACAATTATAATTAAAATCA
>CAYXZJ010000006.1:30910-33155 GCA_964470085.1 Candidatus Woesearchaeota archaeon | reverse complement strand
GTAGCACCATTTATATTTCCAAAAAGACCAAGATCATCGGAACCATAACCAACACTGTTTGAATTTACCACAATATCTTTTATCCAATATTTTGCACCATCAAATGTTCCAGAATATTCAGTGGTATTACATGCTGTTGTAGTATCACAAACCTCTTCGCCCGTCTCCTCATCTGTTGTACAATCTTGATAAGTATAAGAAGCATAACAACCACCAATTACTTTTACAATTGATTCACCACAATCAATATTACGATTTAATCTAAAGGATTTCGAAAAATAGGTATTTCCACTAGCACCTATTTCTTGAAGCTGAGAACACGAAGAAACAATATATGGATCTGCAACAGTTCCACTCCCAGACCAAGAAGGATCAATAACCCAATCATAAGTTACATTTCCCCCTAAACTTCTCAAATAAAAAGTAGTTTGTTGATATTCATAATCTTCACTTAAATTATCTAAAAATAATTTATTTTTATTAAAATTATTAATATTAGAAAATTCTCCAACCTTAATATTTGTTCCACCATCAAAAACCTCTACTACAGTTTCAGGAGTTGCATTTGCATATATAGTAATATCTCTAGACCTAGTTAAACCATATTCAAAAACAACTTTCAAATAATCGTTATCTGGAACAGTAAAAGTTTCTCCATCTAAATTAGCAACAACATCATAAACATTAGCTACAAAGTTTCTACCATAATCCAAATATTCAGCAGTTTCAATGTTAATAATTACCATATAGGTTTGATTAGATAAATGTGGTACATTCCATTCAATATAATCTACATAACCATCGCCATCTGAGTCAAATGCTTCATAATCAACTAAATTAGAATATTCTTTTTCATCTTTTTTCTCAGAATATTCATCACCTAAATATTCCGCACAAACGCCATTACTATCCAAAGCAAAACCTTCTTCACATCCATCAATTCTCAAAGAATAAGTATCAATATCTACTTTTGAAATTAAATCTTGAACACTTAAATTAACTTTAGTATCATTTTGCTCTTCCGTAAAAAGGTTCGTAAGTTCATCATCTACTAATTCACTTTCATTTTCCGTAAAAGATTCATTTTCTAAATTTGAATCAATTGAAGAATTCGTCTCGTTTAAATCAATATTCGGTGTCTCATTAAAAGTTTCATTTAATTCTAACGTTTCATTTGTTTCGGTAATTTCTGTCTCATTTAAACTAGCATTTAGAGTTTCATTTAAGGTTTCATTTTCTAAAACAAGTTCTTCACCACCACTCACAAAATCAACTAAAGGCAAAGAAATTAAACTAGGTTTTTCATTCTCAAGAGATTCATTCGCTTCAGAATCTGAAGAACAATTTGTACAACTTTCATTTGTTTCGTTTTTTACATATAAATAATCAGTATTTTCATACCACGACAATTTCAATCGACTCAAATCTTCCATTCTAATACCAGATCCACTTACGTTCATGTACGCCAAAACATCCGTATAATTATAATGATCTCCTGCAGAAATAACAATAACATCATTACCACCAGAACTTCCATATTTTACACTTGGTGCTTCCGTATAATAACTAACTGCAACAACTAATTCCTGATTTAATTCAGAAGCGACATCAACTACTGTTTCATTTTCTAAACTTTCTATTTTTTTTGTCGCGTTTAAATCATATTCATCAATAACATTACCCGTTATACCAAATAATCTCTTAAAGAAATGTTGAATTTTATAAAAAACATTGCCCAATTTTGATGATGCAATTACTTCACCGGTCAACAATGTATTTATTTTTACTGTGGTCTCAGATTCATTCTCTGTTATTTTACTAATATCAACTTTTTTTTCTGATATTATTTCAATTTCCTTTATTACTTCATCAACTTCTTCTGTTCCTTTAATCACACTAATATTTGTTGCAGATTCTGGTAAAACAATTTTTGTATCAACCGATTCATTTTCTGTTTTATTCGCAACAACAACCCATTTTACTGGTTGTCCAATAACAACTCTTTCTCTATAAACATTATAAGAAATTTGTGTAATATTTGTCAAGTTTAAAGTCTCGTTCAGACTTATATTCAAGGTTTCATTTAAACTAATATTTAAACTTTCATTTAAGGTTTCATTCAAAACTTCAGAAATATTTGTAATATTCAATACAGGTATTGTCTCGTTCAAACTTACATTTAAGTCAACTGTCTCGTTTAGAGTCTCATTCAAACTTATATTTAGACTTTCATTTAAAGTTTCAT
>CAYXZJ010000006.1:15602-30810 GCA_964470085.1 Candidatus Woesearchaeota archaeon | reverse complement strand
TTTCATTTATTTCAATTGTTTCATTCGGAATTTCTGAAACATTTGTTGTATTTGACTCTAAAATTGTTTCATTTGAAGATAAAATTGTAGAATTCAATTCTGTTTCAGTCGAATTCTCGATTGGAGTCAAATCTTCTTTAGATGGATTTGAAGAATCAGTTTGATTCTCACTAGAGGAAATCTCATACAAATTATTTAATTCCGCAACTGGTTCACTTGTTTCAATATTCGCAATTTCAGACTCATTTGAAACCACAACGTGACCAACTGTACTAAAACCGTTGAATAAATTATGGAAATTTTCGTTAAAATTATACAACGCAAAAAAACCGCCTAATAAAAATAAAAATACCAAAGTAACAACAAAGGGAATATTGTTTTTTTTAGGTTTAGTGTCAAGATTTGCCTTTCCCAAATATCTTTTTTTCACTTTTCCATCCGAATCTCTATAACTCTCATATATGTACGGACCATACTTTTTCCCATCCTTTTTCACAACACCATTATACGCCATTTTACCTTATCCTATCAGCCAATTCTAGTTTAAAAAGATTTATTCTACAAAAAAAACAATTATTCTACATACAAAAACACATTATTTTTCAACAAAAATATGAACTTTTCTGAAATAATTATTTAAAAATATATATTATCACATGAATTTAATAACATATATATTAAACAATATATGGTATACTATAAAAATAGGTTTGGTATACCTAACTATTTAAGGAAAAATCTTAAATCTGAAATTATATAATATCCAATTAATTAGAAATAAAAGAATTGAAAACATAATTAAATAAGACGATAAATCAATTGTAATATCATAAATACCTGTACCACTAAACTCATTTAGGAAGTCTGAGAAATTTTCTCCCGCATCCACTCTAAAAAATCGTCCACCTGTATTAAAAGATAAACTTTTTAAAAAATCTATATCAGTTTTAGAAATCATATTAAATACTGATTCTCCGCCAGATTCTGTACCAACACCAATTGTATAAATTACTATATCATTTCGTTTAGCATAATCAATTATTAAAGCAGCATCACCAACATTCAACTGACCATCACTAATTAAAATCAACGTTCTTTTCTTCGTTGTTCCAGAGAAATCAAAAATTCTATCAGTAGCAAGTAACGCATCATAGATATTTGTCCCTTCAACATCCCCTGGAACAATATTATTAATTCCCATTTCCATCAACATCTTATCGTTGGTTGAATCTTTATAAACTGTAGCAACTCCAGAAAATCCAACGATACCAACTTCCGTACCTATTGATAAATTATGAATAAATTCTTTTGCGGCATCTTTTGCGGCAATAAATCTATTTGGATTAATATCAGTAGTAAACATAGAAGAAGAGCTGTCAATTGCTACAACGAAAGAATTAGGACTAGTGTTGGTCTTAAAAGACACAGATAAACCAGCCAATCCAAAAACAATAACCATTAAAACAAATAAATTAAAATACAAATAAAGAAAATTTTTTGAAAAAAACTGAACACCATAAAAACGTTCAATCGCTTTAAAATTACTAAAAACCATCCCCTTTCTCTTATTACTAGAAAGAGCGATAATATATACAAAAATAAACACTGGAGCTAAAATTAATAACCATAAAAATGTTGGATTTGAAAAAGTAAAATTAACCATTAGATTCTATCCCCCTTAGACCTACTTCTTAAAAACTGTGCGACAGGTAAGAAAAACGATTTATTTGAATTTAATTCCAACAAATCTATATTTGATTCTAATAAAACTTTCTCCAAATTTCTTTTTTGAATTTTAACCATTTTTTCATATGTTTTCTCAATCATTTTGGGATCTACAATCGCACTACGACCCGTATGAGGATCAATTAAAGACATCTGATGACTAAAGTTGGGTAATTTATTATCCATTTCATCTCTACTCATAATTGCAATTGTTTCAAATCTATTACCAATGAACTTCAAACCTTTAACCGCATCACGCTTCAAATTAATAAAATCAGAAATTATAATAAAAAATGTATATTCCGACTTTATTGAATCCAGAGTAAAATCGATGGCCTTTCTTAAATCAAAACCTCCATGATAAAACGAAACCTCATTTAAAAAATCTCTAACTAAATAAAACTGATTTTTACCTTTTTTAGCTTCTAAATATTTGACCACACCATCATTCAACATAATTAAACCGACCTTATCTCCACCTTCTAAAACTAAATGAGAAAGAGCAGCTACAACCTCTGCATTAAATTCTGCTTTCAACTTATCTCCACTACCAAACAAAACACTTCCACTACAATCAACAATAAAATAAACATTTAATTCTCGTTCTTCAATATATTTTTTAGCTAAAATTGTATTAGAACGAAGTGAAGCCTTCCAGTCAATCATAGAAGCATCATCGTCTTGTTCAAAATTTCTATACGAATCAAATTCCAAACCTTTTCCTCTAAAAATTGTCCTATACAAAATCAATTTAAGTGGAAATTTTTGCATAGCGTTAGAAAAACCGCTAACAGCATTAACAAAATCTATGGAGAACTTATGTCCCGATTCACCACTTTTCACCATTTAAAAATAAACAAATCAATACTTATAAATTTTAGTAAACAATTAAAGAATTACCCACTTACCGCTTTCTTTTTGTTCTCTATCTAAAACACTTCCTTTTTTATTAATTCTTGGTCGACCCGTTTCTTTTTCTTTTCTTAAAGTAATATCTAAAGATTTTAACAAATTAGAAATACCTTCTTCAAAATTTTCTATCTTAGAAGATTGTCCAAACCTTCCCGACTCTCCATCAAAATTAATAATTGAATCCGCAACATAAGAAATAACCAACAAATCATGATCAACAACAAATGCAGTTTTTTCTTTTTCCATCATAATTTCTTTTATTGCTTTCGCAGCTGAAATTCTTTCTTCAACATCCAAATAAGCCGACGGCTCATCCAATAAGTATACGTCCGCGTCTTTAGCTAAACACCTAGCGATTGAAAGTCTCTGTAACTCACCACCAGACAATTCATTTATTTTTTTAGATTGTAAAACACCTATATTAAACATAGTTGATAATCTTTTATCAATTTTTTCTTTAAACACAATATCTCTAACAACTTCTTCAGAATCTTGTTCAATATATTGTGGTTTATAAGATATTTTTAATTTCAAATCTAATTTCCGTATTTTACCGTCAATTTCTACGTCTTGTAGACCATTTAAACACTTAACGAATGTTGTTTTACCAATACCATTCTTCCCAAGTATACCAATACTATGATTTTTGTGAATTTCTCCAGCAGAAACGTTTAATTTAAATCCAGATTCAAATTTTGTATTAAATTCAGGCCAACTTGTAAGAATTTGTCCAGATAACGGAGAATTTTTTGTAAAATTAAAAGTCAGTGGTTTATCTCTAATTCTCATATTGTCATCTTTAAGATAACCATCCAAATATGAATTTACACCATTTCTCGAAACTTTAATTGTTGATGTAACACCAAACGCACCCTGTGCTCCGAAAAAAATATTTATATAGTCAGTCAAATAATCCAATATCAATAAATCATGTTCTACAACAAAAACTATTTTATTTTTACATAAATTTCTAATATAATCGGAAACCTTCAGTCTTTGTTCTATATCCAAATAAGCCAACGGCTCATCAAAAAAATAAATATCCGCATCTTTTAACGAAGCCGCAATTATCGCCACTCTTTGCAACTCACCACCAGACAATTCGTTCATTTTATTATTTAAAATTTGATTAACAGATAATTTATAACTTAATTCATTTATTTTCTTTTCATCTCCCAATTGTTTTAATAAATCAATTACTTTAACATCCTTGGATAAAAGAGATAAATTCTGAGGTTTATACGCTATCGTTTTATTATCTAAATCACGAAAATATGTTTGTAATTCTGTTCCTTTAAAAAAATTCAATAAATCTTCTTGAGTTGCATCTTTGCCTAAATTCGGTTTTATTTGATTTGCTAAAATTTTAACAGCTGTAGATTTACCAATTCCATTTCTACCCAAAAATCCAATAACACTTTGTTGTTTCGGAGTTGGTATACCATACAGAGCAAACCCATTTGAACCATATCTATGAATTAGATTTTCTTCTTTTATTGAAGGCAAATTAATTATTTCAATAGCACTAAGTGGACAACGCTTTTGACAAATACCACAACCAACACAAGTTTTTTCATCAATTGAGGCTTTCTCAAGAATTGTAATACATGAATCTAATTCTTTTTTCTCAATAGGACAATATTTTTTACACTCTCGATTACAAACCTCAGGCTTACATTTCCCCTTATTAATTATTGATAATTTACCCATTTTATTTCCTATTACACCCTATTACCACATTCGGGACAGAATTTTTCTCCACCTTCCAGAACCCAATTACATACAGAGCAACGTTTTTCATCTTTTCTTTTCTCAATTATAGCTTCGTAACCATCATGACCCGACAATATTTTTCCTAGAATAGATTTTATCTTATCGTGATCATCACCTTCAACTTGATATTTACGTAAATCAAATCCATCCATTACATACATAAAATCCAATAATTTTTAAACTTAATTATAGTATACTTTTAATATGGCAAGAGAAAAATGTGCAATTTGTAATAAGGAAATTGAAAAGGGCTTTATGGATAAAATAATAGGAACAGTTGTAAAGATTAAAAATAATGACACAAAACAAACTTTTCTTGTATGTAATACTTGTCAAAAAGAATATAAAGATTCTATAAAAGATAAGTTAATGCCTTTGTAGCTCAGTTGATAGAGCGTTTGCCTCGTAAGCAAAAGGTCGCGAGTTTGATCCTCGCCAGAGGCTTTTATTTATGGAGCACTTACGTGTTTAATTATTTTAGAAATAACATCATCACTAGTTATTTTTTCAGCTTCTGCTTGATAATTTAATATCAAACGATGTCTCAAAACCGGATATACTACTGCTAAAACATCTGATGGAATAACATGATCTCGTCCATTCATAAGTGCCTCAGCTTTAGACGCAATAAATAGAGAAATTGAAGCTCTAGGACTACCACCATAAGAAATATACTTAGAAAAATCCATATCTTTTTTTCTAGTTAAACTAACAATATCAACAATATATTTTTTAATTGCATCTGAAGCAAAAATTTTTTTGGTCATTTCCTGTAAATCAATTATTTGTTTAGATGTTAAAACTGGTCTTAAATCATATGAATCAAAAGTTTTCGTCGTCATATTTTGTTCCAAAACATATTGTTCCTCTTCCTTTTTAGGATAACCTACAAGTAATTTAAACAAAAATCTATCAATCTGAGCTTCAGGCAATTGATAAACACCACTATTTTCTAATGGATTTTCGGTTGCCATTACAAAAAATGGAGATGGTAAACCATAAGTCTCTTTAGCAATAGTTACTTTTTTTTCCTGCATCGCCTCTAATAAAGCAGACTGTGTCTTTGGAGGACTTCGGTTAATTTCATCTGCAACAATAAAATTCGCGAAAATTGGACCCTTTAAAATTTCAAAACCCTTCCCCGGAGTATAACTTTGAATACCAGTAATATCTGTAGGCAAAAGATCAACGGTAAACTGAATTCTTTTCATCTCACAACCAGTAACCTTCGCAATGGCAATAATAATTAATGTTTTTGCAACACCAGGAACCCCCTCAACCAAAACGTGTCCATTGCACAAAATACCACGAATTATTCCTCTAATAACTTCTTTTTGACCAACGACAATCTTAGAAACCTCTTGTTCAACATCCTCAACAACTTTTTTAACTTTTTTATAGTCCTTACTAGTCAATCTCTCAACCTCTCTCATATATATTCATCGTTATTAGTCTTTTTAAATTTTACCCGACGATTCAAATAAACAATGAATAAAACAACTCCAAAAACAAGAATTGAAGTTATAATATAAATTGCTAATTTTATCGGAGTATTGGGAGATTCAAATGAAAATTTATATTGATCGTTTTTTGAAATAGCATCTTGACAAGCCTCAACAACTTTAACAATTAATTCTTGAGCCTCATATAAATCACCATTATCCATATATTCATTCGCCTGATCTACATATTCCTTTAATTCTAAACATTCTGGGTTTTCACTTATCAATTTTTCTGTGAATATTAACAATGTAGCTAAATCACTTTCATCCATAGCCAAAATCTCGATATAAAATTCACCCCAATCACTAAATTTTGGTTTTGTAACATTTCCAAATATAGTAATCAAATATTTACCAACTGCTCCCGTATTAACATCAATTCTTAGCGAATAATTTTTCATTTCACCAATATATAATTCATCTATCCAATTTTCATTCAGCGTTAAATTTAAATCTCCAGAATAAACAGAACCTAATTCAACAATTCCACTTAAGTTAATTCCATATAAATCTACATTTCCAGTATTCAAAACACTAAAATTTAATTCAACATAATTTTCATCACTAATAACAATATCTTCAGGAGCAATTATTTTCAAACCGTAATGCTGAGCATTTTCTTCCTTTTTAGTACTAGTTCCACTTCCACCCGTCGTAGGTGTTGTAATAACAACTGGATCGATTACAGTAATTAAGAAATAATTACTTTCAGCGCTATTAATCAAAGAAGTATCATTCGAAAAACCTGTAGGAACAAATCCAGAAAACAAATCCCATTCAAATCCAGACACGCTAATATTATATGTTCCTGGAGTCTCAAATGTGAAATCAATCACCCAATCGTCCTTCATTGTATATTCACTACGCACCATATCTCTTATATCCGGACTATACTGTCCATTATTTATTGAAAAATTAACATACTGTAAATAATATTCATCAAAAAAATCATAATCACTAAAATATTTTGACAGATTCAATGTAATTAATGTATGAGTATTATCAACCATATCTGGGATTCTTTTTATAAAAGTAATATTTTCATTTGTATGATTAATTTTTGCAACCCACGAAAAATTTGAAACTATTTCAGAATAATTATCATTAAATATAGACAAATTAAAATGGACTTCCTTACTACACATTCCTTCTAAGTTACAATAATTCTCATCGTAATATTTAACAGGAATAGGAATTGATACGTTTTTCTTAAAATCATCCATTGTGAAATTAACAATATTTCTAATCGTATAATTATTTTCAAAATAACAAATCTCAGAATCATTACATGTGTCAGGATTTCTTCTAATGGCTTTTATATTATTCATAGATAAAACGTATGTCAAGTTCGAATTATTAACACCATAATCTACTGTAAAATTATAATTATCATCTGATCCCTCATCAAAGTTAAAAATTTCTGTTTGTAGCGGTATAGAAACGTTTGGATAACCATATACATATAAGTAAAATTCTTCATAATCTTCCCCACTATCCGAATCATTTACTTTGATACCACATCTCCACGTCCCAGAATAATTACTAAGATTTACATGTAATACTCCGGTAGTTGAATTAAAATTTTCTGGATCATTTAATTCCATATCCATTCCTAAATAATCTAACAAAACTAAGGTATAGTTTAATTCTAATTCTTCTTCGGAATCTTCTCTGTCTGATGCATTAAAATCATAATAAAAATCTTCATCTAAAACACTCGCCGAAATATTTGTAATATTTATTAATTTTGGCAATTCGTTTCTTCTAAGAATTGTAAAGTTAAAAATAAACTCATCTGAATAAAAACTATCGTTTGCTTCAAGAGTTATAGTATAATTACCTACATAATCATAATCTGTATAAAAAGTTGTTACATAATCAGTATAATTATCAACTGAATTGTTCTCTGTAAAATTCAAATCCAACTTTTTTGTAACAGCCGTTAAATTCACAACAGTATCATTTACTATTAATTTTTCATATTTATTTGGAACTAATAAATCATCATCATATACTCTCATTGTTATATTAACAATTTCACTTTGATTAACGAAATAATTATGACTTCCTAAAGGGTTAACAGAAGATGGCATAGAAACCAGAAATTCATTTGTTAAATTTGAAATTCTTGGAGGACTATTAATATTCGTAATTCTAAAAATCCATGTGCTATTGGAACACTTTTCATATTTATCACAAACTTCAACAATAAAACTCCAGTTTCCCGTCACAAGTTCTTCGCTAACATCCTGTTTCCAAGGAATAAAGTTTAACAATCCAGATTCTGTCAAATTAAAATGAAGTGGATAATTTACCCCTTTATCTCCATAAATATTAAATTTCAATTCATCATCGTGTATAGAATTTAATATATCATAATCAAAGGCATAATCTGTTTGATTACTTAAATTTAAATTGGTAATATTATTCCATGTTGTTTCTTGAGTAGAATTCACAACCCAACTAAAATTATATGTGTCATATTTCCACTGTGGCACTGTGTCATTTATAATTGATAAATTAAATTCGTAAGAATCATTTGCTCCATCTTTATCTTTAAATTCAGCCAAAACAACATAATTTCCAATATCCGTAGAATTAGGAAAAAATTTAATATTAACAGTAGAAATATTCCTATCTGATATATTCGCATTGTTGTATACTGGATATTTCACACTATAATTCCAATTCTCAAATGTAACATCAGCTCCGTCTTTTTTGAAATTCAAGTCTAATTCAATTGTTTCATTATATCCATCCCACTTATCTTCAATTAAAAAATCATTATCACTAACCTTAAACGATATCGAGGTAAAAACATTTGAAGCAATAGTTAACTTATTATTTCCATCAATAAGTTTAGTAGGTAAAACATCTATACTTGGAACACTGTTTAATGTTGAATCTCTCAAAATATTAAGAAAAAAAGTGTTTGTCTGTTTTGGTTCTTGAGTATCAATATCTTCTATTGTCAAATTTACAGACCAATTTCCTATTTGAGATTTCCCTGGTTCTAATGTAATGTTATAATAATATTCATTGTCATAAGATGTTATTTGGGTTTTTGGCAAAAACCATGTTCTGTTATTTGGAATTTTAACTCCCGCTAATGGATTTGCAAAAGATAAAAGGGTTGACATATTTACTCTATCTTGTCTTCCTTGAGTTCTAACATAAATAGTACAATTTTGTTTCCTACCTTCTAGAAATACACTATTTGAACAATTACTAGTATTAACTGTTAATTGACTTAATACATTAACTCTCAATGGATAAGAAACTGTTATATTATCCGTATAATTTGAAGCACAATATTCATGTGGACATGTATGGTTTCCACCTTCCTTAATATTTATTGTTGCATTATATTCCCCAACCATATCATTAGTTGGACTAAAACTTATATTCCCCGTATTCTTACTAGAATTTGTTATATTAAACAAATCACATTCTTTATCAGAGTCTTTTCCTGTCCAAGGAGCATGATAACAACCATTCCATTCTATACTAAAATTAATTGGAAAATTATTCTCTTCATCTGTAACATTCAAGAAGAAATCCTGTTCTCCATCTTCTAATGGGAAATTTAATAAACTCAATGAATTAATCCAAACTGGAGCATCATTTGTTGCGTTAATAATAAATGTATAAAGTTTACGAAACGTTGTTCCACTTTCGGTTGTATCTTTAGACGTAACAGCTAGAGGTATTTTAAACAAACCAGTTGTAATATCTTTCGTTGAATTTATTATAAGGATTCCTGTCGTAGAATCCATAAAAACCCAAGACGCTATTTCGCTCAGATCAAGAGTATCTCCATTCAAAGATATAGTTAAATTATTCTGACTATTATCTATAGCATAAAAATCTAATTCTTCACTTCCGGCAAATGTTACATTTTTACTAAAATTAAAAAGAAGCGAATAATTACTAACATTATTCTGTTCAGAACAACTATAATTAACATCATTCCATCCGCCAACGCTAAGTCCCAAAACCATACCTATATACAAACAAAAAATTAATACAAATAATATTTTTTTCATCTTATCATAGCCCTTTCTAAACGCTCAGACATTTCCTCCTTCTTTTTTCTTTTTCTACGAGCAAATAATATAATAATCATCCTAAATATGAAGAATATTAATATTAAAAATATTAGTAATAATACAATAAATATCCAATTTGTTGTCTCTGGAGTTTCTAAAATACATTTGTTAGGACATGGACCACCACAATCTATACCTTCTTCCATTTGATTTTTCTTCCCATCAGAACATGTTGGACACATTCCACAAGCACCACCACAATCTATTGCGATTTCACAAAAACCATCATGACAATTTTTAATGCCATCTTTACAATTAGGGAATTCTGTATAATAACAAATTGTTAATTCATCACTTTTGTTGATCCTATAAACCAAATTAGAACAATTATTTGCATCACTACAATTTCTTAATTGATAACCACAATAACTTTCATTATATCCCAATTGCCCACACTTGTCAATATATGAATAATAATCATCAGTAGTTATAATGCCTAAAGAAAATGATTCTTTTACACTTTGGCAGGTACTCCAATCTAAACACGCCCAGTTTTCGTAACAATATGGTATTCCACCACCGCCTCCTCCAGTTGTTCTAATTGGACAATTAACATGTTGTATTGACAAATTCCATGTTTTATTAATTTTATTTATACCATCATCTACAACAACAGTTAAAAAAGCAGATCCGTTAACTCCACAAGGAAATGAATATGTGAAATTGGCTTCATAATTATAAGTATTATTTTCATAAAATATTTCAGATTTTTTTAATGAATTATTAATAAACCACTCAACAGATAAGGCATCATTATCTTCATCTTCAAATTCAATAAACAAAGTAAAATTTTGTGTCCCTACAACGTTTAATGTTTTATTATTTTGAATTGACACGTTAGTTATATTTGGTAAACGATTTTGATCACTAATTGTCAATGCAAAATCATCACAAACAATATTACTAGTTCCATTACACCCACATACATCAAAGAGATCATCTGCAATATTTTCTTCTGGAAGAGGTGTATCTTCTACACAAGCTTTCAATAAATAAACTCCTGTTTCTGTTGTGTTGTCTGCAGTAAATTCCATATATCCAAGATTATTTATTTCAAATAAAGAAAATGGTGTATAATCATCATAAAAAAGACTGAAGGTTAGCCTTCCGTCCATAGACCTACCATCTTCAGAATCCAAGACGTTCCACTGATTCTTGAATGTTCTGTTTAATCCCTTATTCCATATTTTATATACCTTTAAATCTTCAACTTCAGGAAGCATATTAGTATCATAAACAACAAAACTAATATTTTCTGAATCCACAAAGTTTGTAGCATCCACAGCATAAATTGTTTTATTATTTACACCTACTGTTGATTGCACTAATGGTCCATTCGAGAAATATTCACCTGTATAATTCACTGGATTACTACTTGAGGTAAAGCTTGCAAAGAAAAAATCTCTTGGTAATATATCGATAACAGCCAAATCCATATCATAATCAATTATGTTGAACACATCACTAAATCTTTGTCCTTTACATCCATAATAAACCGGTTTTACTTCTAATTCAGGTGCAGCGTTTGCAATTTCGACGGTAAAAAATGCACTTTTATTATATCTATCTCCTATTGAATTCTCTGCAAATACTTGTATTTCATTAAATCCAGGAGATGTTGAAAATGTTGTATTCGGTACAAACTCTATATAAGAATATTTCAACAACGTATCGGTAAACAAAGAATACATCCACCCTGAAGCAACATCACTTGTTGAGACATTAAGATTTAAAAAGAAATAATATAAATTATCTTCTGAACTTAATATTCCATCACTTAAATTAAATTTATATGTTGTATTTTTCGGACTATCAATCGTAATATTCAATGGTCTAACTAAAAATAAACGTACCCCAGCATTAGATGATGAGGCGAATCCAGTAATACCGACACCATACTTTATTAATAATATATTTACTAAACTTAATAAAACTGAAATTATAACTAAAATAACAATTATCACTCTTTTTTTATTCATAAGATAAATACAAATATTAAATATAAAAACCTTACTTAAGATAATTTATCGTCGGTTTTTATCGTAAAAAACAAAATTAATTGATCCAAAATATTCCCCTTTTTCTACGTTTTCTGTAGCTCCAAGTATAACATCATAATTATAAATTTCTCCAGAAGCTATCTCAAATTTTTCTAAACCATACAAATAATCAGAAATATTACCTTCTACATAAACAATTACGTACAACGAATCATTAAACGTATTACTTAAAATTATTGTTTTATTAGCTCTTGCGGGCAAGGGTAATTCTCCAAAATCTAATGTAGTATAATTTATTACCATTCCTATTTTATCTGAAAAAACAACCTTAGCATCTACCGTTTGTTGATAAACTGGTTTCTTCGCTAAAATAATAAAATTAATCACTAATAAAATTATCAAAAAAAGAATAAGAGACAAATAAATAATATTTCTCTTACAAAAAAAGGTCTTTTTATTATTCATGTTTATCCTTCTTCAATAATAATATTATTACTATTAATATAATTACAATAGATATACATGTAATTATGATAATTAAAGTCCAATTTATTTCTTTAGTAAAACTTGCATTAACTATTTTCGTTGTAATTTTTCCTTCATAATTCACATTAAGTATAACTTGAAATTCTTGTTCTAAATCCTCCGTATCGATAAACACAGAAAAACTTGCCATATCCCATGGACTAATTGAGTATGTCGGTGACTGGAATTTTTTTTCTGGATATCCAACAACACTACCATTAATAAATACATTATCTATTCTATTATTCCAAAAACTCTCAATTTCGACATTCATATAAATAATTTTATCCTTTTTGAATAAATTAGTATAATTGTTTATCTGAATTGTTAATTCACCAATTCTCAACAATCTTGTCTCTGTTCGGGGAAGATGTCCTCCATATTCCACTGAAGCAGTAATATTATAATCACCTGAAGAAATATCTGATGTATTAATAAAACCTTTATAATGTGTATTATTTAAAGAAGAAAGAGTCTTACCCTCCAAATAAATCATTTTTACAAGATTACTCCCGCTTTTTAATTCTAATTCTGGAAGAACAACCACATCTTCTTTTCCACGATTTACAATATACAAATCATATGCAGAATTTTCCCCTTTATTTGTATAATTTACTTTTAAATCAATGTCAACATATTTATTGGGATAAGGAACCTCTATATTAATAACTGGTTTAATATTATATGAAATGCTTATTCCTTTTTCCGTAGATTTTTCTCTGCATCCAACGTAAACACGATTAGTTCCCGATTTTTGTACCGCCTCTGGCAATTTCATATAAACAGTAATTATACTATTACCTCCTATTATTTCATGTGATGTTATTGAAAAGTACTCTTTCAATTCCCCTTCCAAATAAAACTCGGATCTATTTTCTGCGTCATTTACAAACATAAATGTAAATGTTTGTTCCTTATTTGGTTCAAAATTAATATTTACAGCAGCAGGTGAAACACCTGTGGCAGCAAAAGCAAAATTAAATAAAGACAATAAGAGCAAACACCACAAAACAGTCTTATTCATAATTAATCCTTATCACCATTTATTTTTTTACTCAGCTTCTTCATAAGTTAATGTAATAGTATTTGTTAAAGATCCAGGACTTGCAGAAGATGGAATGCTCATTAATATATCAAGTCTTATTTTATCTCCTGTATCATAAGTAAATGTAGTACAAACAGGGGTTGATGTTGTTGTAAAATTTTTCCAAACGCCTTCAGTTTCTGCAGAGAATACACAACTACCAGGTTCATAATTTGTTAAATTATACTGAAACAATGACTCTCCTTCAGGAACTGAGAAAAACCCACTCGCATCTTTCGAAGCATGCAAACTTAACGTTACATTTACATTTCCAGTGTTTTCAATTATAAATCCACTATCAATAACTGGGAAATTACTATTTGTTACAGTACCATTACTAACCAATAGTGCTGTCTCGGAGGCATCAACCGTTCCAGTACCCCAATCTAATGTTTTGCTACCTGTACTACCATTTGCTGAAATAATTTCTATCTGCATATTTGAAGAAATATTAAGTTGAACAAGTCCAGATTCTACTGCATTACCAGAAATTAAATTGCTAAAAACATTCAAAGAATTATAAGTAACACCAACACCAACCATTGCTATTACAACAGCAACAACAGCCACTAATAACAATAAATTATCCGATTCCATCAGTTGATTCCTCACTTACATCTTTTAAAATTTCAATTGCTATATTTCCTTCGGGTGCAACAGCATTTCCATTGATCATCTTATTAAGTGGAGATAGTGTAGAAATATTCAATGCAATCGATGTTGCCGAAACAACAATTGCAACAATTAATAGTGCAACAATTATCACTTGCTTTTTATCCATAACAGGAATGGTATTATTTTGTTTATAAACATTACTATACTCTCATCTATTTAATAGATTAAACCAAAAATTCCCAAGGATGGAATTAATATAAATTTTATAAGAATTAAGCTGCAATATAAGTTAATGTAATAGTGTTAGTCAAAACTCCAGACTTAGACGAAGATGGTATTTCCATCAATACATCAATTTTCATACTATCTACAGTATCTAAAGCAGTAAAATTTGAACAAATCAATGTTGGGGTTGTAGTAAAATCTGTCCATGATAAAGCTCCAGATGGAATTGTACAACTATTGGCTTCATTATTTGATATTTTATATTGAAATTTAGCTCCAGTACCACCTATAAATGTAGAAGCTGGGTCTGTAGAACTAATACTTACGTTAGCAATAATATTACCTTTATTCTCTACAACAAAACCACTAGTTATATTCGGGAAATTACTATTTGTTACAGTACCATTTGTAACTAAAAGTGCAGTAGTACCACCAACAACTGTTCCAGACTTCCAATCCAACGTTTTACTACCCACACTACCATTTGCAGAAACAATTACAACACTTAGTTGTGAAGAAACATTAACTTTAACAGTACCTGTATCTGTAGCATGTCCCGTTAAAACACCGCTAAAAACATTCAAAGAATTATAAGTAACGGTCATCCCAACAATAGCAACAACCATCGTAATAACAGCCACTAATAACAATAAATTATCCGATTCCATCAGTTGATTCCTCATTTACATCTTTTAAAATTTCAATTGCTATATTTCCTTCGGGTGCAACAGCATTTCC
>CAYXZJ010000006.1:0-15502 GCA_964470085.1 Candidatus Woesearchaeota archaeon | reverse complement strand
CTCTCATCTATTTAATAGATTAAACCAAAAATTCCCAAGGATGGAATTAATATAATCAACCCTGCGATAAAAACTCCAAGAGAGATAGAAAAAATACTTTTTTTCTGATCTAGTTTTAACAACCAAGCTAACAAACTTCCCGTCCATGCACCAGTTCCGGGAAGAGGAATTGCCACAAATACGACTAAACCAAAATATCCCCAATTATTTATTTTGGTTTGTAATTTAACGGATTTATCTTGAAGTTTAGATATTTTATTTGAAAAAAAATTATTATACCATTTAAATTTTAAAAAATATTTATGAAAAAAATTCATAAAACCAAAAATAAAAAATATTACAAGAATATTACATAGTATAACTAAAAGAAAATAAGGCAAAACACTCAAATTATTTTTTGAAACATAATCAATAACGATTGGAAGACCAACTCTTAATTCAGTAATTGGCAACATTGTAAATAATAATCCCAAAAGAAGTTCAGTATTCATAAATTATTTTTTCTTCGTGAAATTTAGTTCCTTAATCAAATTTAAGGCAAATTTTTCCGACGCAATTAGAATATCATCACAACTCGATATTTCAATAACATAACAATTAGAATAATTTGAATTTGTATAAATCTTTGTTTGATTCCCAATCATAATATTAATTACAGTTCTTTTATTGCTTGAATTTTCACAAGTTAAATATTGCATTCTTTCTGGTATATTATTCGGATCTGTAGAACCATCACTTATATTTTTAATAAATGGTAATAAATTTGTTATAGTAGCATAATTATAAATTGCCAATCCAGCATCAGAACATGCTCTAGCTTCTGGAGACATGGTAACAGAATAATTTGAGGTAAATCCTAATTCTGGAATATCAACTAATACATTATTTTTTCTGGGATCATTTCTAAAATACATAATATGATCTCCATAATACGTTCCAGCATATCTTTTTGGAGCTACCGTCCTATAAAAATCCATATCTCCCCACTTTTCAATAACCCAATCTAGACCCAAATATTCAAATTTCTTTGATGCTTTACTTCCCCAATAAACACCTATAAAGACACAGAATATAAATCCTAAAACAGCAAGAATAACTATTAATTGTTTCGTTTCTATGTCCATTTTCTTTTTACATTTTTTATTAACAACATTATCAATAGATTCATCTATTTTCTTTTCAATTTTCTCTTTTTGTTTTTCGTTTTTATCCATTTTAAACTATTCCCAATAATTTATAGAAAAATAAATCTGATGCTTTTGATGTGTCTCCAGAGATATAAACACAATTATCAACAGAATATATTGAGGTTATATTAGAATTTTCAAATACAACAATATTATCCGTAGAATTACAATATTTTAATGGCACATCTTTGTCTGAATCGTTTAATTTAGCTTCTTGGTACCTTAAAACATAATTCTGCATATTCGTAAGAAGTCTATTGTTAAAATTTCCTACATAATAAAACACACTATTTTGAAAATCTGACATTGTTCCGTTATAATTAACACTAATATTTAACAATTCATCTGGTAAATAATTAAAATAATACATGTTCCCATTGTCTTCTAATTCCCAATAATTCATTCCTCGAACGAAAGTTCTAGTCCCATATTCTCTTTTTTCATAGCCATTCGTTGTATTAGAACTATTATTCATAAAAGCAAATCCTAAAGTAGAACCCAATAAAATCAATCCAAGAACTATACACAATATTTTTTGCTGCTTTTGTTCTTTCTTTAATTTATCTTCCTTTTTTTCTATTTTCTTCATTATACAGATAGTAATTATACCTTTTTATTCTTAATGGATTTCTTTATTTGCTTACAATATTTATTATATATATAACTAAAATCCGATATAAATGGGAAAGTATTTACATGATAAACCTTACAAAGCAAGAACCATATTCCAACTACAAATAAAATTGATAATACATACCAAAATACTTTATGAATTATATTAAAATATACACTATTATTTATTAGAACCAACAAAACTATTCTAAACACATTCAAGAACAAAAGTCCACTAACACCAGTCAATATCATACAAATCCTCTTCTTTACATCTATATTAAAACAAGACATAATCAAAATAAATAAAAGATAATATGCAGCTCCAGCAACACAAGCATCAATAATTGTAAATTCAAAACCATTAAAGATAAACGTTTTCCCAATAGTACTAATATTCCCAAAAATTCCAAGAATCCATTTTATAGGATAAACTGTTAATGGTGTAAATATTAAATAAAAAATATACAAATTACCAAGTCCTAACAAAAAAATCGCAACATATCTAAAAATAATATTAATTAAACTCTTATCCATTATTAAAATTAAAAATCAAATTATAAAAAACTTACTTTCTTTTCTTTCTAGCATTAACAATAACTAGAACTAATAAAAGTATAATAAATACACCCAAACAACCAACTAATCCATACAAGAATAATTCGTTGTTAAAACTAAATTCAAATTTCTTTTTTGATTCAATGTTAACAGAAACTGGTTGTGTAAAAACATTAGCTACAGAATCCTTTAATTCCAATTCGAAATCTAAAACACCATCACTAACTGGTTCAAGCTTTACTGTTACAATAGAACTACTTCCTGCAGGAATTGTTACAGATTCAGATGATAATGAAACCAAATTAGCAATTGATGAATTTAATCCTTTTACTGAAACAGAATATGTGTTTACAGAAGATTCTGTATTAACGATACTAACATCAATTAAAACTTCTTTACCCACAATTGAATCAGATAATAATTTTGCTGTAACTACTGGTTTCATAATTGTACAACCAGAATTAACCTTAACACGATAAGTGTATTGAGCTGTAGTCTCCTGTCCATTTTCATACAAATATTTTGTTGCTAATTTTTCATCCTCGTAAACATCAAAGTGAACTACATAACTTTTATTATCTACTAATCCTTTAGGAACTGTAAATGAATATTGAAAGACATTAGACTCAAAAGAATCTAAACCATTTTCGAATGAAATAACATCATCGAAATTAAAATCTGTACTCCAAACATTTAGATAAACCTCATCATCATCAAAATCTGTTTCTCCAACATTCCATACTTTACCCGTTAAAGTAATCATATTACCACAAGAAACACTTGGATTCAATAATTCAAATTTTGAAACAATAATAAAATCTTCGTTTGTTATAATCTCAAAATCTTTAGTAAAAAAATCATAAGTATATTTGCCATCTATTGTTTTATCACTTGAATCAATTTTACCCTTTGTAGTTAATAATAAAGTATAATCATTATGTCCAGCTTTTAATGAATCAATATCTAAAACTAACGTAGCTGTAACATCTAAATCATCATCTTCGTCTATATCAAAACTATTATCACTAATTTCAAAATCATCTTCATCAAAAACACATTTTCCAGATGTTTTATCATACACACATAAAAATAAATCTATATCCTGAAGATCATCATTACCATTATTTTCAATAGTGAAATCTATTCTCATAGTATCAAATGGATAATATCCATCATCTTCATCACCAATACCTTCTGATACATCGAATTCAAAATCATCAATATTTAAGTAAGAAGTATCACAAGTCCCATCAGAACACTTAAAATTTGTTCTAGCGAACTTAACAGCTGAAGACAAAACGTTAGTTGATACGTTCCCAGATGCTTTAACTGTTGTAGAATACTCATCATACTTGAAGTCAAATGTAGAATCTGGTGTAACTGTAACTGTAACCGTAGCAACTCTACCATTTGAATCATCTAAATTAACACTAGATTTATCTAAAGAAATTACAATAACAGTAGAATCTCTAGCATTTGCCACGTTGCTTGCAGTCAAATCAACTGTTTCATTTTTATCAGAAGTTACATTAAAAGAAAAACTTGTTGAGTTTTGAGATATTGTTGTAGGCATTCCAGTAAATGCAATAGTGGCACTGCCAAAACTAATCAAAAATACCATTAAAAATGCTAAACTCAAACCAAACACTTGTTTACTCATGTTGTAACTCTAGAATTAATACTTTATAAATCTTTTCTTTAAGTTCATTTTAGAAATTCAATTATATCATGCAAATTAATAATCCTTTTATCGTCTATTCCTAACCCGAAACATGCAGTATTTACGAATATCTTAATATCATTAAAATTCTCAAATTCACCAATATCCACATTGTCACACTCAAAAATATACAATTTTTTACCTAATTTTTCAATATTATTTTTTACAATATCAGAAGATAACGATTTTTGCCCCATTTTGTTTGAAATCAATAACCCAACCTTATTATTGATTAAAAATTTGTTTTGTTTCAATTTAATTTCTTTATAATATTTGTCTAAATCCTTTTGTTCTATTTTAATTAAAGATTCACCATTAAAGACATTTATTTCCTTGTTTATAAGTAAAGCATTATTTAATCCGTGGAAACTTCCATCACATAACAACAAAAAGTCATCTGAATCCAAATCAAACGCTTGAGCTTGGCACCCAACAACATGTCCTTTATAATACGCTCCATCTTTAACGACAACATTATGTCCCCTTTTTTCCAAATATCTCTGGACTGTTGGTAAAATGTCTAAATATTGTACTGTAGCAGCAAGAGATATTGTTTTACCCAAAATACTGTCTAAAACTGATAAATTCAAAGAATCAATCTTTTTTCGAGTTTCAACATAAAAAACATCAACCATATCATTTAATCAAAAACCAAATTTAAAAAACTAATTAAAACATATCAGAATCTGTCTTTGGTTTTTCAGGTAAAGAATTACCCTTCTTAACATCAAAAACTTTTGAAGGAGTAGCAATAACTACATTTGCTGTAAATCCAACAATTTTACCATCTAAAGCTTCAACTGTTTTCTTTATTTTAGAAACTGCTCTCTTTAATTCAACAACATCCTTATGCTTTAATGGAGCGATATCAATAACAGCTATATTATAACCAGTTCTAAGAGAATCTAAAACCAAATTTACATCTTCATATGTAGATAATGTAAATGTTTCAACAGAAATTTTATTTTCACTCTTATCCTGGTCTAAATCTATCTCAATAAATTCATCAATACTCTCTTCAGGAACAACCTTCTTTTTATTAAATCCAAATGCCATAATATCTCTTTTGATTTTTAGTATTTAAATATTTATATAATTTAATTATAGATTTATTTAACCTTGAATCTTTTTCATTATTTCGTCTCGTAAAGATTCTATTTTTTCGTTCATTTCCTCCTCTTGTTTGTCTATACTTTCTAATCTGGTAGAAATTAATTCTTTTTTATGATGCATATCTTCTAAAATTTTTTCCTTTGTTGTTTTTATAGCAACCTGACCACCAACAATTCTCATAACCTCACCCTCAGTTTTACTAACTTCATCAATAATTAAATCAACTTCATTATTTTCTGAACTAAAAGCATTTTTCTGCATTAATAATTGTTGAAATGTTTGATCAAGCATTTGTAATTCTTGAATTTTTGCTTGAGTTTCTTCGTCTAAATTTTCAAATGGATTAGAATGATTATGACAATCACAGTCATCAGAACATTCATGATCTTCAACCATAATTAAATTGCCTTAACTGTTTTTACTTTATTTCTTGGTTTAAAAAAAATTCTAGAATTACATTCTGGACAAACAAATCTCTTATTAAGATCTTCAGATTTTATCTTTGCCCCACAATTGAAACATTTGTAAACTGCCATATTAAAAAATATTAAATTAACTTATTAAAGTTAATCCAAATAGAAAACACCTCCAGCGAATTCTTTTCCACATTTCTTACATTCCCAAATACCTTTTGATTTTCTCTTTGCATTTCCAGAACAAAAAGGACATTCCTGTCTAACTCTTTGTTTTGATTCTACATTGTTTAATCTTTCTCTAATTTTACCATAGCCAACTCCGAACCTTCCCGAAGCGCCTATTTTTTTGTTTTTTACTGCCATTTTTTTTTATTGTGATGGGGCTACGCGGATTTGAACCGCGGTCGCGAGGTCCCAAACCTCGAATCATACCAGGCTAGACCATAACCCCGTGAATATTAACTAAGATTCTTAATTAATAAATTTATTTATTTTTTACCTTTAGCTGCTGGTTTAGCGGCCGGTTTATCAGCTGCTTTTGCTCCAGCTTTTGCTGGTGCAGATCCTGTAGCTGGTTTAGCAGCAGCATTAGCTGCAGCAGTCTTAGCCTTTTCGTCTTCAAGAGCAGCAGCTGCAGCACTTTCAGCAGTTTGCTTCTTTGTAACGATATCAAAATATGTTTTTAATTCCAAAGCTTTTTTACTATCCACTTCAGTTTTTTGAGCCTTAATCATTGCATCATATTTTCCATCATTTAAATCAATCATAACATCTTTTATTTCGTGACTATCAACAACAATACCCATCGCTTGACATGTTCCTAAAACACTCTTTATACTATCAAGTAAATCGTTAGATAACATATTATCATGTTTTTGTAATGCAACAGCAATAATTCTTTCAAATGCAATATTTCCCGAAATTAATTTCAAACGAGCTCCACTACCTTTTGCAGCACCAGCTTCCTTTTTCAATAATTCACTTGTTGGAGGACTCTTTATAACTATTGTATAGGCCCTTGTTTTAGGATCTATTTCTATAACAATTGGAACAGTCATTCCCTTGAAGCTTTTACTCTTTTCATTAACATCAGAAATAACCTTTCCCATATTTATTCCCATAGGTCCCAATTGCTGAGCAACTGTTGGACCAGGTTTCATATTCCCACCTTCAACCAAAAGTTTTACGCTAACCATTATTATGTTTCAAGAAACTCTATTTAAAAAGTTATTCTTCCGAATCCTCCCTTCTTATTACTCTTATATTATCTAATCTTACAGTTACTGGAATTGGCACAGCAGCACCAAGTAATGATACAATAGCTTCTGATTTTTGTTTATCAACTCTAACAACTTTAGCCTTTTCATTCTTGAAAGCCTCTCCGATTATTTCAACAATATCTCCCTTTTCTATCTTAATTTCACTAGCAACAGGTTCCATCATTTGACTAATCTCCTGATATGTAACTTGAGTTGGTAAAATTCCTTTAACATATGGTAAATTATAAACTGCTTCTTCTGCATTCTCTCTGTCTGGAGCTTCTAAAAAAACATAACCTCTAACACCATGTGGTCTTGCGACGACGAAAACATTCACATTTTTCTTCACAACCTTATCAACAATCATTTCCATTGCTTTATCTTCTTTGTTTGTTGTAACTTTAACTACAAAAATAACAGAATTATACTTTTTTTCTTCTTTCGGCTTTTCAACTTCTTCAATAATTTCTTTCTCTACAGCTTTTTTTGCTTCCTCTGTTTTTGAGCCCTTAATGTTTATCAATGGAGCATCAACTACAGATTCTTCCTCATCATCAAGATAATCAAATTCATCTTCAAATCCAATTGCCATTTTTTGTTCCAACTAGCACTTAATATCTAAGAACTAGATAAAGATAATAAAAATATATCATTTATAAATCTTACTACAAAACTAAAAAGCAACAAGAAATTAAAATAAATATTATTTCTATTCCATAAATAAAGAAAACAACATCATTTTCTGTTACCCTTTTTTTAATTTTACTCAAGAACCAAATAGAAAAATGTGTTAATCCATAAATTTTATCATACGGCATAGATAAACTACCGTCAGGATTTACTTTTCCAAAAGAGTGTTTATGTAATTTTCCACGACTTTTTAGAATAACTTCTATTAAATATGGAATATAGACAATCAATAATATTTTTTCAAAATTACCTAATATAGCCATACAAATCATTAATGCTCCAACAGAATATGTCAAAATATCACCAGGAAATACCTTCGCTGGAACTTTATTATATATCCAAAATCCCGCAAGTGCAGCAACCATACAAAATCCAACAATTGCTAACCATGGAGAACCAGTAAGAAGACAAACAAAGCTTAGATAAGTCAAAATAAGAATACCCATTCCACTTTCAAGTCCATTAAAACCAGCTAAAAAATTAAATGTAGTAGAAACAAATCCTATAGCCAAAGGAATAATTAATATCGGATATAATATTCCAAAATAAACAGCACCTACAAAAGGCAAAACTACTGTATGGGTTCCAGCATTAATAACAACTAATGGAACAGATGCAATTAATGCCAAGGCAATCCTTACTTTTGTACTAAGTCCACCCTTTTTCCAACCAAGTAAATCATCTGTTAATCCAACAATTCCCAAAAATAACATAACTGTTAATAATGCAAAAATTTCTGTCTCATGAGAACTTTTTCCTGTAACAAATGTTTTCAAAAATAAATAAAATAATACTCCCAACATAAAAGAACCCAAAACAACAACTCCACCACTAGCAGCAACATTTTTTGGATGACCAACCTTATTCATATCTTCCCAAGTCATATCAATACCTCTAGCCTTTTTAATCCAAAGAGGTAAAACGACTACACTTAAAATAAAACTAAGTAAAATACTCAAAATTAATATGTAATCCATAAAAATTTATTATCTTTTTACTTTATAAAAACTATTATCTTAAAAAACAACATGAGAAAAGAAAACTTCAATTAATGCAGATACTAACAAAACAACAATTGCTATTATTAATAATATTAAAGCATCTTCTAAAATCGGCCATTTTCTTTCTCCATCTAAATCTTTTCTCATTATAGCAACAGAGATAATACCACCAGCCAAAGCTCCAATAAAATACGCTGCAATTTCCGGAATACCATGAATCATATATTTTAGAAAACCCATAGGTAAATGAATCAAACTGCCATTTGCAAAAACGCCAATAGCAGCAGAAATTACACTCGCATTCCAAACTAAAATAAATATGGCACCAGCTCCAAATGCCAAAGAAAAAATTATTGTAAAAATTAAAACACCAATATTATTAGAAAAAATTGATAAAAATGAACCTATTTTAGTCGCTGCTCCAGTAACTGTTGTTCCATTATTTGCAACACATAAATTATAATTATTAGGATTGTTTATTGCACAAAATGTCCTAATTTGGAAATTAAAATAATCCCCAGACGATTCTGGAATTACAGTATACCAAAACGAAAATGCAACTAAAAAACCAAGAAATAACCATAAAAAAATCTGAATTGCTTTTGAATGTTCTTTTACTAATCTACCAGAATTCGTAATTACAACATCTTTTTGTTCTTCATATTTTATTACACGATAGACAAACGGCATACAACAAACAACTGTAAATGTAACTAACAAAATACCAGAACCTTCCTTTAGTACATCATCCGCTCCAAATATCAAAGCCACAAATAAAAAAGCTATCGTAGCATAAAATATTCCCAAAAAAAACATTTGCCAAGGACGTTTTTCCACCTTTTTTACTTTAGCGAGCATCTCTAACATATCACAAACAATTCTCAATTGTTTATAATTCTTTCTAACTTACTTTATTTCCTTATAAATTCCAACTACATTTCATTTTTTAGTTACATTTTTATAATACAAATAGAATAAATATATATGAAAAAAAGTGATGAAAAAAAATATGATGATATTCTTCGAAAAATAAAAACAATAAAGATTCAAGGAGCCGAAAATATTGCAAAAGCTGGAATAGAGGCCTATTTATTGAATCTCACAGATAAATCTTATAAAAAAATTTTATCATTGAGAGCAACAGAACCACTTTTACAAAACTCATTAAAAAAAATTAGAGATGCCAAAAACAAAAAAACAGAAGCTAATAAAATTCTAAAACAAATAAAAGAATCTCATAAATTAATTGCGAATAATGGAGCAAAAATAATAAAAAACAACATGAAAATATACACACATTGTCATTCTTCTTCGGTAATTGATATATTAAAACAGGCCAAAAAAAACGGAATTAATTTTACCGTATATACAACAGAAGTTGAACCATTATTACAGGGAAGAATGACGGCAAAAGATTTGTCAAAAGCGAAAATTCCAACAATAATTGGACCAGATTTGGCCGCAGAACAATTATTAAAAAAATGTGATTTACTGTTATTCGGAGCCGACGCTATAACAAAAACTGGAATATATAACAAGATTGGAACAAAAACATTATGTGAAATTGCAAAAAATTACAAAATACCAAGATATTCTTGCACAACCTCGTTTAAATTAACAAATTCAATAAAAATAGAAAACAGAAAAGGAAAAGAAGTTTGGGACGAAAGAGATAAAAATATAACACCTATTTATCCTGCCTTTGACAAAACTCCGTTAAAATTATTAACTGGAATAATATCTGAAGTCGGAATTAATTCCCCTAAAGATTTCTTTAAAAAAATATCTAAGAAAAATTAATCCATCTTTAATATTTTTCTAACTATCATACTAGAAACTAAAGAAGCACCAAAATATACCCAAATCCAACTTTTTAATAATGGCGCAAAAAAATTTCTCATCCACGTATATAACAAAAGTAAAGGAAGTGTAGTTATTAAAAATTGTTTCATACTAAAAGATGATTTCATCAAATCCATATTCACATCTAAAACTTCCTTATTCAGCTCCTCCATCTTAGTGAAATCACCCTTCTTTTGTAATTCTCTCAATTTCAAACTAAGTTCCTTTTGTTTTTTTCTTAACTCTTTAACTCTAGTTTGATCTGTAAGAAGTTTTAAAGAAAGTGTCGAAGCGAACGTAATTAAAAAACTAATAATAATTATAGATACAACTGCATTATTAGTCATAAAATCAATAATAACACCCATATTTAGAATACAAAGACCTAGTTTTTAAATGTCATTATTACCATTTAATTAAATTCATAATTAATGCAACCAAGAAACCAACTATTCCAACTAATCCAATACCAATACCAGAAATTTTTGAGATACTCCAAAATTCTTCTTTTGTTGGTTTTTTTAATAATCTCCAAATTCTTTTATATTTTGTAACTGTTGAAGACAATTTTTCTTTTAACGCCATAAGAAAATATAACCACATTTGTTTTTAAATTTACTCATCAAAAAAATTGATTCCTAATTCGCCTTCCATATCTTTCAATTTTGCATTCTCTACAGAAACTGATTCACCACTTATTTGAGAAGACTTAACGCCTGTAATTATAACCATAACCTTTAATGAATTTTCCATATCTTGTTGTATTCTTGCTCCGCTAATTAATTTTGCATCTGGATTTAATTTATCTCCTATCATTTGAACAACTTCCTTATATTCTTCCAAAGACAAATCATTTCCACCAACAACATTAACTAAGGCTCCCTTAGCATTTCTAATATCAACGTCCAATAAAGGATTATTTAATGCTTTATCAACCGCTTCAACTGCTCTATTATTTGAATCAGATTCTCCCGTTCCAATTAAAGAAACTCCACCACCACCCATTATTGCCTTAACATCTGCAAAGTCCAAATTAACCAAACCACTACTTGTAATTAACTCCGTAATTCCCTTAACAGCACCAGTTAGAACTTCATCAGCCACTTTAAATGCAGTAGGTAAAGGTAAATTTGGAGCTAAATCTAATAATCTATCATTTGGAATAACAATTAAAGTATCAACTAAACTTTGCATTCTTTCTAAACCGTCTTGAGCATTTTGAATTCTTTTTGCTCCTTCACACGTGAACGGCAAAGTAACAACACCAATTACTAATGCACCTTGCTGTTTTGCAACTTCGGCAACAACTGGAGCAGCCCCTGTACCTGTTCCACCACCCATACCACACGTAATAAAAACTAAATCTGAATCCGCTAACCTTTTCTTAATCTCGGTTATTTGTTCTCTAGCAGCCTCTCTACCAATAGCAGGATTACTTCCAGCGCCAAGTCCTTTTGAAATTTCACGTCCAATTAAAATTTTTATATCTGCTTTAGTATATAACAAATCCTGTGCATCTGTGTTTATAGCAATAACTTCTCCACCTTTAATCCCTGTTTCTTTCATACGAGTAGCAGTATTTCCACCACCACCACCAATTCCAACAACCTTTATTCTTGCTGATTGTTTCTTTAAAATTTCCTCTAATTCTTTATCTATATTATCATTAGAATTCTTGTAATCGTTATTATATCCACCTTCCATGAATATCTAACTCAAAAATGCTTTATAATTATTGTTATAATAAAATAGAATTATTTCTTCTGTTCTAGTTCAACAATTTCTATCCCAATTTCTTTACCTAACATTTCCTTAAACTTATCGGAGAATATGTTAATATATTGTTCAAATTCTTTTGGAACCTTAAAAATTACCTTGTCTTGTTTTATTTCAGAATCAAATCTACGCCTAAAAAAGAAATCCTGAATAGAATCAATCTTTTCTTTTTCATCTGTAATCATTCTATTAACTTTATACTGATAAACAATTTCTTTACCAGCTAATGGTCCATTAAAATCAACTAAAGTTCTACCACCAGAAACTGAAACAATTTTAACAACCTGCCCATCCAATGAAAGTTGCATTCCTCGTTCAGGTCTAATTCTTTGTTCTAAAAATAATTTTGTAGGAACCATTTTAACTAATTCCTTATTTCTAGTCCCAAAGGCATTTTCAGGCATAATATCAACTGAATAATCTTTACCAACTTCTTTACCAATTAAATCTGAATCAAAACCCTTAGGTAACATTTCAAATCCAACGGCTAATGCAAATGGTTTAATGTTTTTTGTATCCAAATTTTCTTTTTCTGCAACAGATTTCAATGTTGTATCAAAAACTTCAGCACCTTTAACACTACCAGTAAAATCAACTTCAACAAAATCTCCTTTCTTAATTGCCATAATGAGAATATTAAAAAATACTTTAAAAGGTTTTCTAGAACAATTATTTCTTAAAATTCATTTTACTTTTTACAGAACTTGCTTTTTTTCTAATCTCTGCATAATATTCTTCTTCTTTTCTTACTATTTTCGCTATTTTTATTGTTCTAATAATTAAGTAAATTAAAAATCCACTAATAATAACAATTCCCCATGCAACCCAATCAGTTCCTAATAATACTGTTGGATAATTCAATAAAAAAACATTCCAAGATAAATTAGATTCTTTTTGAACGACCTCTGATGGATATTCAACAATTGTTTCATTTTCTAATATTTCTGTTTCGTTTTTTATATCTTCAATTTCAATACTTGTATTTTTTTCTTTAATTGAATGAACCCTAACATTAATATCTTCAATATAATCATCATCTAAATCGACATTCCAATTTTCTCCAGAAGACAAACTCTTTGTCTTGTCAGAATGTTCATCAGAAGAAATTTTCACATCAATTGTTTCATTTGGAACAATATTTTCAACTGTCAAGTTATAGTTTTCAGCTTCATAGGCAAATGTTATCATATCTTTTTCATTATATGTTTTTATATATCCAATACCAACATTATCTGTTATGTTAATTATTGAACTCATATTTAACGGAACACCAATTTCACTAATTTGAGAACCCCCAGCTCTGGAACCTGATGGACTTTCATCATTTGTTTCTAAACTTTCATTTATAGTAAGTGTTATTTCTGAATAGTTTGTTCTTCCGAAACTATCATTTACATAAACCTTCAACGTATTTAGTCCATCGTTGAAATTAACCAAAATGGGTTCAGTATAAGTAGTGTTATATCCTCTATAATCAAACAAAACAGTATCTAAAGTCGTATCTGAAACTGATAAATTCAATAATTGAGTTCTTTCATTATATGTTTCCGCATCTCTTGGAGATATAATAAATAACTCTGGATTTGATTTGTCAACAACAAAATTTAATGTTTGTTTTCCAATATTTTCACACGTATCTTTTCCATAAATAGTAATTGTGTTGTTTCCCTCCAATAAATCCTGAGAATCTATAATACAATCATCAGTACAACTAATATTTACATCATTTTCGTTTAAATTATAAAATAATTCCACTTCTTCATTTGCAGACACAACAACATCAATATTCATATTGTATATTTCTTCATCTACAGGACTTGTAATTGAAAGTACAATGTTCTTTAGTTCACAAATTATTGTTGCATTACTAAATATGTTTCCATACGTATCATTTGCATAAATAGCAACATTTCTACTAACATTAGTCGGACTTGTGTAAGTATGATTAACACCATCAACAGAATACCAAACAGAATCAAGATTTGGATCCCATGCATCATAAATATTTAATAAGTAATTATCTACTCCCAATTCCTCTATAGAATATTTAACACTTGGAGCAAATTCATCCGTAATTTCATTGCAATTTGTAATATTCCAACCCGCATTTAATAAATCCTGTATTATTTGAGCTGATCTTCCAGATGTATAATTTAAATTGTTTATAGAATTAACGTCTCCAATTGTTGTTTTATTAATTGCATATAATATTTTATCGAATGTATCAAAAGGCATAGTTGTTTTAGAGAACATCAGTATTGTTTCATTTACTGATGTAAAATTCCAATTACGCAAATCAGCATTAAAATTTTTTGAATTGTAAAACAAACCATCCATACTAGTTACACTACTTGTGTCCCAATTGCCTATATCACCATGGAAATTAGATGAACCATCGAACATACTATTTATAGAAGTTACACTACTAGTATTCCAATTACTTAAATTAATATTAATATTTGTTGAGCTAGAAAACATATTATTCATAGAAGTTACACCACTTGTATCCCAATCGCTTAAATCACTATGGAAATTAGTTGAACTAGATAATGCGTAATTCATAGAAGTTACACTACTTGTGTCCCAACCACTTATATCACCACTAAAATTAGATGACGCAAGAAATAATCCATTCATAGAAGTTACGCTACTTGTGTTCCAGTCACTTAAATTACCACTAAAATTAGATGACGCAAGAAATAATCCATCCATACTAGTTACACTACTTGTGTCCCAACCGCTTAAATCACCATGGAAATTAGATGAACCATCAAACATACTATTTATAGAAGTTACACTACTTGTGTTCCAGTCACTTAAATTACCACTAAAATTAGATGAACCACCGAACATAATGTTCATAGAGGTTACACCACTTGTGTCCCAACCGCTTAAATCACCATGGAAATTAACTAAACCTTGAAACATAGTGTTCATAGAGGTTACGCAACTTGTATTCCAACCATTTAAATCACCACTAAAATTAGATGAACCACCGAACATAATGTTCATAGAGGTTACACCACTTGTGTCCCAACCGCTTAAATCACCATGGAAATTAACTGAATTATAAAACAACTGACCAATACTATTTACGCTATTCATATTCCAATCACTCAAATCACCATTAAAATTAAATGTTCCATAGAAAATATTATTCAAAGATGTTACATTATCTATATCCCAGCCACTTAAATTACCATTAAAATTAGTTGAACTAGCAAACATACTACCCATATCAGTTACGCTGCTTGTGTTCCAACCACTTAAATTACCGCTAAAATTAACTGAACCCGCAAATATACCGCTAATATCAGTTACGCTACTT
>CAYXZJ010000005.1:33156-41786 GCA_964470085.1 Candidatus Woesearchaeota archaeon | reverse complement strand
GATGATTCACAACCAACATTTTCAAGAGGAAGAATCCCAACCGCAAAAATAAATGGCATTGTTCATTTAGATATTTACAGATTTATTTCATCAGTATTTTCCCAGTATTTACAAACTGAATCATTATCATTAAACGAGGTTGCAAAGGAATTAATAGGAGAAGAAAAAAAAGATTTCGATTTTCATGCCCTTAAGAAACTAACACAAAAAGACTTAGATTTGTTTTTTGAATACAATTTACAAGATTCAAAAGTTACATATGACTTATTTCAAGCAATTTGGTTAGACATGAAAGAATTCACAAAAATAATAAAAGAACCACTTTTTAACATCTGTCGAGCAACAATGGCAACAAATTGTGAAAATTATATTTTACATAATTTAAAAAGATTTAATGAAATTGCTGAAAAAAAACCAACAAATGAAAATATTAGTGATAGAATTAACGACGGAAAATACGAAGGTGCTTTTGTATATGAGCCTAAACCAAATCTTTATAATAAAATTATATTCTTTGACTTCACAAGTATGTATGGTTCAATCATAGTAACGTATAACATAAGTAAAGCAACATTTGACGGAGAAAAATTTGTAAAAGAAAAGGGCATGTTCCCAACGCTTTTAGAAGAAATAATACAAAAAAGAAAAAAATACAAAAAAGAATACATAAAAAATAAAAATAATTTATCAAAAGCTAGAAGTAATGCATATAAGTTATTAGCTAATGCTAGTTACGGATATTTAGGATTTTCTGGCGCAAGATATTATTCAAGAGATGCCGCTCAAGCGACAACACGATTTGCCAAAGAAAATATTCTAAAGACAATAGATACAATAAGAAATCAAGGTTTTGAAATAATTTATTCTGATACAGATTCTATCGCATTCCTTCAAGGAGAAAAAACAAAAAACGAAATATTAGAATTATTAAAAGATATAAATGACAAACTACCAGGAATAATGGAATTAGATTTTGAAGATTTTTATCCTCGTGGAATCTTTGTTTCAAAAAGAACAAATCAAACTGGAGCCAAGAAAAAATATGCACTTTTACAAGAAGATGGTTCTCTAAAAATTCGTGGATTTGAAACAGTAAGACGAGATTGGTGTTTATTGGCCAGAAATTTACAAAAAGACATATTAGAAAGTATATTAAAAAATGGCAATGGAAACGAAGCTTTAGATATATTCAACAAAATAGTGGAAAAATTAAAAAATCGTACAATAGAAAAAAAAGAATTAATTATGAAAACACAACTCAAAAAAGACGTCGACGATTATTCCGCAATCGGTCCGCATGTAGTCGCAGCAAAAAAAATGAAAGAATTGGGCATGAATGTATTTTCCGGAATGGTAATAGAATATTTTATTGGAGAAACAAAACAAAAAACAAAAAAAATTGGAGACAAAGTATTTTTACTTGAAGAAGATGTAAACTACGACGTAGATTATTATTTAAACAACCAAATTATACCAGCCGTAGAAAATATTTTCGACGTAATTCATATAGATATAAACCAAAAATTAAATAAACAAAAATCTCTCTTTGACTTCAATGAAACACAATAAAAAAACAATTATTACATTAATAACTTTTTTCTTTATTATTCAAATAATTGGAATTCTAGTTATTAATCAATATTACAAACCAGAATCAAACTTACAACAAGAAGATTTATTCATTAAAAATCAAACATTATCAAATGTTTTTTCTATTTTTACAACTATATTAATAATATTTTTAATTACCGCTTTAATATTTAAATACAAAGTTGACATTGTAATGAAAACGTGGTTTTTAATAGTCGTAATAATGTCATGTATGATAACCATTAATGCACTATTTGTAAATAACGAATATACCTTATTCTCATCAATAATTTCTCTTGTAATTGCAAGTTTTCTCGGTTTCTCAAAAATGTTTTTCCCAAATAAATGGGTAAGTTATTTATCAGATATACTTATTTATCCTGGTTTATCAATGGTATTTATTTATACACTTTTCAGACAAAACGATCCTAAATATAATATGATAATTTTATTCGTATTACTAACATTAATATCAATATACGACTTCTGGGCCGTAAATAAAAGCAAAATAATGTTAAAAATGGCAAATTATCAAATGCAAAAATTAAACTTCTTCGGAGGAATAATAATTCCTATTATATCAAAAGAAGACAAACAAAAAATAAAACTAATAAAATCAAAATACAAAGACAAAAAAGAAATCGAAAAAAAAATAAAACGTTCAAAAATAAAAATATCGGCTGCTGCACTCGGTGGAGGCGACATCGCATTTACAACAATTGCAATGGGAATGTTCATGTATTCTTTTCCATCTCAAAGTTTATTTGGAATTGTAGGATTAATACCAGGATTATTTGCACTTTTGGGTGGATCATTAGGCCTATTATATATATTTTTATTTGGAGATCCTAAAAAAGCCTACCCTGCAATGCCTTATATAACAGCAGGAATAATAACAACAAGTATTATCTGGAGTCTAATATTTTTAGTATAAAACACCAACAGTTATGAATTTTACATCCTCGTATCTAACCTTACCATCTGAGAAATCGTTGTGATCTCCTTTTGTTATAAAATATAGTCCCTTATCATCATATCCTTTTTCGATAACTCTATGAACTATTAATTTTGAACCATCTTCAAATGTAATTATATCTCCCAAATCTATCTCATCCGCACTTGTAGGAACAATTCTTATTCCATTTGATTTCTCATCAAACACAGGAGACATACTACCTGTTGACGCATATGAAGAAAGACTAATATTTCTACCAAAATCTATCAAAAGTTTATCTCCACCAACAATTGTAACATTTTCTAGAGAAACCCTATCAACAGGAGTTGATTCATTATTACCTACACCAAATGGGAATTCAATATCTGAAGCATAAACACCAAGAGCAACAGCAGCACAACTAAAAAAACCTAACAAGAATACAGCCATTAAATCCATAATGTACTTCATAGTAGTAACAAAACAACATACTATTTAAATGTTCCTTTTTGTATCTTTTGATAGTAGTTACAAATCAAAATATTTAAATACTCTATTTAGTTCTGTAAACTACGGTAGTAACAAAATGGTAGTTAATCAAGAACTTGTAAAAAAACTGAAAGGATACTTTGACCTTAATATTTATGAAACTAAAGTTTGGTTAGCATTACTTTCTCGTGGAATATCTTCTGCTGGGGAAATTGCAGAAATAAGTAATGTACCAAGATCTAGAACTTATGATGTTTTAGAAGGATTAGAAAAACAAGGTTTCGTAATACAAAAAATAGGTAAACCAGTAAAATACATAGCAGTAAAACCAGATATTGTTATTGAAAAATTAAAAAATAATACATTAAACAATGCAGAAGAAAGAGTAAAAACACTTTCTGGATTAAAAGATAGTGAAGAATACAAGGAATTAGTTGCATTACACAATTCAGGGATGGAACCTATAAAAAATAATAACATATCTAGTTCTATTAAGGGAAGAAACAATCTTTACACACAAATAAGAGATTTAATGGAGGGGGCTCAAAAAAGTGTTTATATTGCTTCATCTGTATTCGAATTAAACAGCAAAAATCAAATGTTCAAAGATGTATTTACTAAATTAAATAAAAGAAAAATAGATGTAAAAGTAATTGTTTCTGATAACGAAAAAGAAGCTGAAAAAATGTCCAAAAAATTTGGAGTTGAAATAAAATCAAGACCACTAAATGCAAGATTTGTAATAGCAGATAAAACAGAATTGATATTTACGATGAAACCTACAAATACTCATGAAGATTATGACTATGGTGTATGGATAAACTCTGCATTTTTTACAAATTCAGTAGCCTACATGTTTGATTTAGCCTGGAAGTAATTATACAACAAAAAAACCACTAACACTTGCACTCATTTCTTTTTCAACTTTCCTAGTATATTTTATTATATCTTCAAGTATTATCTTTTTATTAAAGCATAAATGTCCCTCTTCGGAATAATTTTGTTTATGCATTCTCTTAAATTTATCACAATTTTCTTTCATATCTAAACTTGGCCCTTTTATTTTTATAACATCTTTTTGTTTTACTAAAAAATATCCTTTAGAAAGATTTCCATGTCCTGAATAATAAAAATAATCATAAACTATTTTTTGTTCATTTCTCTTTAATTCTTCATAAATAAAATCATATAATTTACGCATTTTACTTCCAGCTATATCTCCTTCCTGTTTATTTGAATTAAAATTCAATTCTATATATTTTAAACCATCTTTTTCCGCTTTATTCTTTAATTCTATAGAATTAATTTCTTTAAATTTGAAAAAATCTAAAGATGGAGATTTCAAAAAAGACTTAGCATATTTAATAAATCTTTCAAATGTTTTAGGACTTAAACCAGCAGTAGCATTTCTATATTTATACGTAGGATCAATTACAATTATAGGACTATCTAATTTTGAAGCGTTAAGTTCTCTTAATACCTCATTAGAGTTTTTATAATATTTTTCTATATCGACAATTTTATGTTTCTCAATTTTTTTTAAAAAATTAATAAATCCACCATAATATATTGTTAATAATTCTAAAGAATACCCAGAAAATCCACGAACATAACTTTCAGCACCATAACAACCAGAAGCTGCAACAAAACTTTTAGTAAGTTTAATTTCATCTAAAATCTTTTTATTATTTTTTGTTTTTGAAGCAATATATTTTACATGTGATAAACTCATATCTGTAATGTTGTTTATTTTAGATGGATCCGTCATTTTTACAACAGGTATTATTTCTAAAACTACTTCAGGAAAAATAATTTGAAAATAATCACGAGATCCATGAATTTTCTTTAATACTAAATTAGATTTTATCTTTTTCAAATATTTATCTAGAGTTGATGTCTCTGATTCTTTATTAAAAACAACAAAAATATCTATATCTTGAATTCCTTGTTTTTTTACAACGGTTTTTTTAGCAAAACTACCACCAATATAGGCAGAAATTCCTTGTTTTTTTAATTCATTAATAACATAATCTGCATTTTTTTTCAACTCAATATATTCAGAATCACTAAAAGATATCTTTAACAACTGTTCTTGTAACAAACTCTTCTTCATTCAATGGAAAAAATAAATATCTTTATTAAACTTTTGATTAAAAATCTATCAAATATTTTCCTTCTTCTACCTTAAATATTATCGGCTTTCTATTAATTAAAGAAACTAAATCTAATTCATATTTTCCTGTGCCCAGAATTCTAATTGATTCAATGTCTAAAATAACTGGACTATCTTCATCATCAACTTTCAATATTGTTCTTACATCTTCTTCTACTTTCTTTTTACTATCATCATCTAATTCTGGAAGAACTTGTTTTTTTCTTGTTTCAATAGCAGAATGATCCTCTTCCTTAATATAAAAAAAGAACTTACGATGACAATTACTACATCCCTTTATAGTTTCTTCACTTCCAACAGGAATAATTCTCGAACAATGAACACATTGATATGGCATAATCAAGGAAACAAAAACAAGTTTTTATATTTTACTAAACTAGTTTCGACTTTTCATTTTATTCACAAAATCCATTATTCTTTGATAAATTTCTTCATTGTGCTTCGATAATGAATAATATTTTCCACAAACTTCAAGATAAATAGCTTTTGCTCCAGTTAAATCTCCTTGATTAAACTTTGCATTCGCAGATAAAAGTAATGTATTAATATCCTTAATTATTTTCAAGTCTTCTGTCGCATTTTCTTTTTTCTGATCTTGAGGTAAATCTTTTTGTACCTCTTTCAATGAAATTGGTGGAACTATTAATTTTTTATTAGCAGAAATATTTAATTTAGGAACTATATTCAAAACATTAGAATTGTTCGATAATATTGGCTGTGTTTTATTCAAAATATTTTCATTTATGGCTTGATTTTTTGACCCCATATTAGGTTGTTGTACAGGTTTTACTGGTTGAAGATTCATAGACATTTTATTTATTGGTTTTTGCATTGGTTGTATTCTTGGTTGTTGCATTCCTGGCATAGGTTGAGGGATTCTCATATTAGAAATTCTATTCGTCTGTTGATATTTTTTATTTCTTTCTTTTTCAATTTTTTTATTATTCAAACTAATTATCATTATTATGACTATAATGATAAAAATAACTCCCAAAATAACACCAACAATAATGAATGTTTCTCCTCCAGTATTTTCATCTGGAGTTCCTTTGATTGGTGCAGGTGTACCAGGATCATCAGACGAAGTACCATTATTAGATGGATTTTCTTGTGTTTCAGGACCAGGAACTGAAGTAACAATAGTATTATCGAATTTTACAAAAATAGTTGCATATGTAGAATTTAAATTTACAACTTTAATATATAGATCGTAATAGTTATTTGAATTAACATCAACCTTTAATTCTTGCCCTTTTGAAAGTGGAGAAAATGAATCATAATTTTTTTTGGAATCATTAAAATATTGAATAACTACATAAGAAGAGTTCACAGATTTTATTTTAAACGTTCCCTCTTTATTTATTATCGAAACTTTAAAGATATCTCCACTTTTCATACTTAAGTTTTTACCCGCAGCGAATTCTGTTGTATTTATATTATAAACAGAATTATTTGTAGGAGGTATTTCCTCATTCCCAGGTGAAGTACTAGAACAATCTTTCGGACAATTTGAATTAGTTTCTCCATTACCACTATCACACGTTCCATCATTATCACAAGTTGGGTTTGAATATTGTTTATATGTTTCAATATAATATGTTTTAGATGTCTCATAACAAGAGTTTCTATCGTTACAAGCTTTAATTCTAAATATTTGGGCACCATCGCCTATTTTATTTGTGTAATTAAGAGAATTAAAGTTTATTCTAATAGAACCGTCTTCTTGTATAAATTTATTATATAATAAATACATCTCTTGAGATGACAACGTCTCATTAAAAATATATATTTCATCAATAGACCCATTTGCAAAAACATTGTTTAATTTTCCAACAAATAATTCTGAACCAGAAGATGAACATTCGGTAGCTTGAGAATTTGCTCCAGTCGTAGAATTTATTTCAACACCATTCAAATAAAATTTAACAAAGCTATCATTTCTAGTAACACCAATAAAATTCCATTTATCTGGTTCTAATGTTTTATTGCTAAATAAATTATTTGCATTAGAACCATCTTTCTGATAATAGACAAAATTACCTGAAGCGTTTACTCCCAATCCCCATTCTCCAGATTCAACGGAGTCATATTCACCAATAATAGGCATTTCATAACCCATAAATTTAACCCATGCAAAAACAGAAAAATTTCCATTATAATCTACATTTCTATTAGACAAATTAATACTAGAATTTACACCATTAAATTCCCTTCCACCATCATATTTACCAGAAGTTAAATATTTCGTATTGTTTTCTATCCCTGAAGATAAATCTGACGAGTTAACAAAAGATAATTCGACAACCAAACTTCTGTTTATTGTTGAGTCATCCTTTGGTTGAGGATTAAAAAACGAAGAACAAAAACCATACAAATTACAATACTCATTAACTTTATCCATGCTAAATGAAATATTCGCTAATTTTGGGCTTTTAATATCAAATATTAAAACAATATTCTCCAACGATAAATTAACTTTACTTCCACTAACAGGAGTATTTGTAACATAATCATTGATTTCTGGGATTGTGCTTACACAAACTTCTTTTATACAATGAGAACTTGTTAAACAATCAGTATCACTATTACATCCTAATTCCAAGGACGAAATTGGCAATTTTATATTGTTAAAAACACCATTCCAAACATTATTAAAATTCCAACTATTTGATTTTCCATAATTCATTGGAGAATTACTATAATTTAAAAAATATTTTATGTTCTGCTTCATCGTACAATTTACATTTCCCCCATAGTAACAATCTAAAGAATCTGGAACTTCCGCAACTGTTTCCTGAAGTTTTGTAAAGGTATTATTTATATTCATTTTATACACAGAAACACTACCATTAAGACTATTGTTTGGTGAACCTATAAAAACAAAATTATCATTTGAAAAAATCGAAGAACCAAATTTAGCTCCACTTGTTATATCTGTAGGTATTATTTGCGAAATATTATTCCAAATATTACTTGCATTTTTCTCATATAAATAAACTGTTCCATTCCCTTGATTCGAATTTGGTGCAGCAATAAAAAGATAATTTCCAACATTAAATAATTTAAACCCAAAGCTCTCTTCTTGAGAATTACCTGGAGATGTAATATTGCTTGAATATTCCCACGAATTTGTTGTAGAATTTAAATTATATAAAATAACGCTACCATTCATGGAAAGGTTTGGAGCACCTACAAATAGACTTGAACCACTTATAGAAAATGATGTTCCAAATTTAGAATTAGTAGAACTTCCATTTATTGTTTGGTTTAATTCCCATGAATTTGTCGTAGAATTAAGATGATACACGGAAACACTTCCATTCAAAGAATCATCTGGAGAACCAATAAATAATTTAGAATCATACACCATTAAAGATGTTCCAAACTTTGAATTAGTAGAACTTCCATTTATTGTTTGGTTTAATTCCCATGAATTTGTCGTAG
>CAYXZJ010000005.1:0-33056 GCA_964470085.1 Candidatus Woesearchaeota archaeon | reverse complement strand
GAATTAAGATGATACACGGAAACACTTCCATTCAAAGAATCATCTGGAGAACCAACAAATAATTTATTATCACCACTAAAAATAGAAGTCCCGAAGTGAGCATTGTTATTATCTATACTCAAATTACTATGGTGTACCCAAATTCCGTCACTATATTCATAAATATATACCATTCCTTTTTCAGAACTTGCATTAGGAGAACCAACAAATGCATATTTTCCAGAAACTGATATACCAGTTCCATATTCATCATTATTATTTCCAACATTCAAAGAACGACTTAAAAAATAAGAATTCGTTATATTTCCGCTATTTTCACCAATCAACTCACCCTTTTTGGTTGCAGACGTAAAAATGTCTTTTAATATTGAAAAACTGTTAAGTAACTTTCCCGTATTTGAATTTTGTCCTATTAAACCACCTACATAATCCAATGCTACAGAAATATTTACCACAGAATAAGAATTTTCTATAGTGCCAGAATTATGTCCAACTAAACCACCAATATAATTTTGACCAGACAAGTTTCCAACGAAATAAGAATTTTTTAATATTGTTCCCAAATAATTATAACCAATTAATCCACCAGTATAATTACCTCCAGTAACATTTGCATTAGTACTATAAACTGTACCAATAGAATTATTATTATATCCAACAATTCCACCTACATAATTTCGACCAACAACATGATAATTATTCAATTTGGAATCATTAAGAACTGTATTACCATAACCTATAATTCCACCTACATAATCTTGACCAGTTACATTCGAAGAATCTCCTGTAATACCATATAATTTATTACTCAAAGAGTACCCAGACAAAGAACCAACAAAATTAGTTCCATTAAAACTAGAATTTTCTATTGTTAAATTTTTAACAATGGAAGTAGTATTTAGATATGCAAACAATCCAACATAATCATTTCCTGTAATATTTATATCATAAACAGAATTACCATTTCCATTAAAAACACCATTAAAAGCATTTGTAGAATTTCCAATTATTCTAAACGGATAATTGGAACAATTAACATTGTTATCAAGAACATAATTCGCCGTCATGTTTTTATAAATTTCATTTAAACTACTACAATTCTTAATAATATATGGATTGGAAGTACTTCCACTTCCTCCAGAGAAACTATTAATAGAAAAATTAAATTTACTCGAATTAGTCCATTGATTAGCATCATCTGACGCAGAAAAAGAATAGTTATGTACACCAACCTCTAAGTCTTCAGATATACTATAAATCCAATTTGATTCATCAACTTTAATAAAATCCATATAATGAATTTTGTTAATATAATCATCATTCAATGTTTTATTATATATTCGTAATTCATCAAAATAAGTTGAAGTAACATCTTTATTCTTTGCAAAAGATAATCCATTTGAATTTGTCAATGTATTTCTATTTACATCTGTCGTTGTATTAATATTATCATTAACAAATAATGTCATATTTTTTGAAACAGAATCATATCTAATCGCAACAAAATTCCAATAATTTGTTGTTAATGGTAAAGAAACTGTTTTAGGAGTAGTACTATTTATTAAAAAATATGCATTGACCTCCTTTGATTCATTTTTTATATAAAAATTAAAATCTAATAATCCTGATGATTCCATCTTTTGAACTATAGATTCATTATTACTACTAACCTCTTCTGGGTTGATCCAAAATGACATAACAAAACTTGATAAATTATCCTTATAAGTTGACAATATAAAATATCCATCTGTTTTAAGCATAATAGATTTACCATACCTTCCAGAATCTATAAAAGATATACCTGGGAAAATTATCACATTATAATCTCCAACATAACTTCTCATCTCATCATCGAAACTCATCCCTAAATTTAATCCGTCACTATAATCTACTTTATTATTAAATTCATTAGAACACCTTCCTCCAAGAATATTACATGTTCTTAATTTATCATCTAATGTTAAATTAAACGAAAAGAACTTTAATGAATTAATTGTAAAATTAAGTTGTATTTCATTATCTGTTTTTAATAAAATTACATTATTTTTTGGAGTTTCTGAAGAAACATTAATAGCCGGTTTTGCATCTATACATTTTAAATTATAACAACTTGGGAGATAATCTCTACCACCTGTTCCGTTATAATATCCTGAACAATCCGAATTCACTTTACATTGATACTGCCATCTAAAAACAGGCAATCTTTCATACTCAAATATTTTAACCCATACATTATCATCAGAAAAAATAGTGGCAATAGACGAAAACGTATAATTATAAAAATTAGACTCGTTATTGTCTCCAGTTATAAGACCACTAGTATCAACACCACTAGGAGTATGAACTCCTACTATAGTTGAACCCGTTCTATTATAAAACATAAAATTACTAATTTTCGAATTAGGAGACTCATAATTAACATTAGAATATCCTATAACATGTGCAGAATTTTCTAAATTACCTGAAATATTACCAAGATAAATAACATTTTTTACAGTATTATTATTATATCCAACAACTCCACCTACATAGTCCGTTCCATTAATAACACTTACAACAGAAGAATATGAATTTATCAAACTACCATTATTATATCCAACAACTCCACCTACATAGTTCGTTCCATTAATAATCGTTTCAGAATAGATATTTTCTATTATTCCAAGATTATATCCAACAACTCCACCTACATAGTTCGTTCCATTCAAAGTCCCATTATAATAAGAAGAATTTATATTTCCATTAGATAACCCTACTAATCCACCAGAATATATCCCAGATGCATATATAGTAGAATTTGAAAATGAATTATTCAATACACTATTATTTAAACGACCAACTAATCCACCGACATTTCCGTTTCCATTGATACTTCCTATACTATATGATGAAGTAATTATAGAATAAACACCATAACCTATTAAACCACCAGTATAATTAGAAGTGCCAATCAAATTAATACTTGAAGATGAATTCTTAATTAATATTTCTCTATTCAAATTCCCCTGAGAATATCCTATTAAACCACCAATATATTCTCCACTATTAACAAAAATATTACCATTAAATATTGATGAAGATAATATAGTTATTCCATTATTATTTGTTTGCATATTCCCAATCAAACCACCAATATTACTACAAACACTAGATGTACAATTTATTTTAGATGAATAAATTTCTATATTTTTTATTTCTGTAGGATTAATACTAAAATATCCAACAACTCCACCAACATTTTTTTCTCCTAATATACTCATATTTATTATGCTAACATTTGAGAAAAAAGACAAACTAGAATATCCTATTAAACCACCGACAAACTCTGTTCCGTTAATAGTAACATTAACTAAATCAACATTACTGAAATTCGAAGAAGCAGTATTTCCACATAAACCACCGACGCTTTGAGTTCCACTAATGTTAATATTTTGTAATGATAAATTAAAAATATTAGCATTAGTAACAAAACCAAAAATTCCAGCTAAATATAAATCTGAATCAGAAAATGTTACATTGGAAATAGAATGTCCTTTACCATCAAATGTTGCATTAAACGAATTAATTGAATTTCCTATTGGAATAAAATTATCCACTCCGGAACAATTTATGCTTTGATTCAAATAATAATAATTATTTATTCCTAAAGTCGATCTAATATTTTGTAAATCTTCGCATGAATTAATTGCAATTTCTGCTACATATTCTTTGGAATTAATAATGACATTACCTGTCAAAGAAAAACCCAAAAAGAATAAGCCCATTCCTAATAACAAAACTACAGCAAAAACAATCCAAACACCTCTATTCTCCGACATGAAACAGTTATGAGAATTAAGTATATAAATATTATCACTTCTTTAATAAAATTTCAATTTTCGACGGGTTTTTCTTCATTTCTTTAACAACACTTGCTGGACCAATTATTGTCATAGAGTCCTGTTCACCAATTAAAATTTTAGCAATATTATATCTAATTTTGTTAAAAAGCCCATCATTTCCTGAAGTATTAGAAATTGTTGCAATCTCTATTCCTTGAAAACCTTTAATATTTCCAATTAACGTCATAGAAGTTTCTATCAACTTAGCCTCTTCATCTGACTTTAATTTCCCTTGTAGAACAATCAATTTATGATCTAAAACTAAACCCATAATTAATTTTATTCTTTCCAAAGAATTCTTATTCAATATCTCCGAATATGGCATAAATTGAATAGTAATATCATCTCTCTTTTTATTGTTTTTTTCCTTCTTCATTTCACTTCTTAGTTTTTTTAATTAATTTGAAAAGCTCTTCGTAAAACTCTTCCATGTTTTCACCCGTTTTGGCTGAAATTCCAACAACATCATACTCGGGAAAAGCACCCTTAATCTTTTTAATATCTGCTTTTCTTAAATCTATCTTATTTGCAACAATTAAAACTGGAATTTTTCTAGCAACTAAATTCCCAATAATTGTAATATTAACCTGTGAATATGGATTAGATGTAGCATCTATCAAAATAATTACTGCGTCCATATCATCCAACCACTTAATTGATTCAATAATTCCTTGAGTAGCTTCTCTTGCTCTTTCCTGAGCATCTTTTTTTGACATACCATATTTCAAAAAATCTTCAAAATCTATTTTTGTTGCAATTCCCGGAGTATCAATAAGTTTAAACTCAACTTTTTTACCATTTCTTTCAATAACAACATTCTCTTTAATCTGAACTTCTCTTGTCTCATGTGGAATTTTACTAACAGTACCTAAATCCTCTCCCAACCAATCCTGACATATTTTATTTGCAAGCGAAGTTTTCCCAGCATTTGGAGAACCATAAAATCCCAATTTTATATCTCCTTTTTTTTTGAAAATCTTACCAAATAATCTCTGAACAAAATTTTTTATATTAACCATACTCTTCTTTTTAATCTTTATTAGTTTATTAAGTTTTTTATATTATAAAACTAATATTATGAATATAACTACAAACACTATATCTTATAAAATTTAATTAAATTTGAAAACGAATTAATAAAGTCTATCGCTTTTTTATTTAATTTATCTTTACCTAAAATAATCAACGGCATTTTCAATGAATCAGACTTTTCTTTTGCCAAAAGCACATCATTATCGTTCAAAATTTTTTTATTTCTAGCAACAACTAAATATTTATTTTTACCAAAACTTGTATTTGCAATTATACTTCCAATTATTTCATTTTTATTATCTTCAATAATATCTAAATAGTCAAATCCCATTTTTTTTAGAAATAACTTAACTTCATCTAAAAAAATAATCTTATTCTCCTTTTTTTCACTAATTGGAGATTCAAATTTTGGATTTTCTCTAATATTAATTGTATTTGAATATGTTTTTTCCTCGTTTTTTTCTTGTTCATTTTTCTTTACTTCAACAATTTCTAACTCAGATTTATTAGAATTAATTTCTTTTATTTTCTCATAAATTTGTTCTTTTGTGTTCAATAAAACGTTTTGTTCCTTCGACAATTCTTCTTGAACTACATCAATTTCTTTTGAAGCATTTATTTTATCAATTGCATCTTTTTCAGAAACTAAATAATATCTCCAATAGTTTTTATCATTTAATTTAAATGAATATGCAAAATCCTTTATGTTTTTTAACGCAACACGTATTGCCGGAGTTTGTTCATCTTCAATAATAATTTTTTCTTTTTTCAACAATAAAAAAGTCTCTCTTTCAACACCACCCAAATATTTTTCCCCTATTTTTTCAACTTGATCTTCTTGACCTTCTAAATAATAGAACAATGACGAACCCAATCTAAAATAAGTTGTTTTAACTAAATGAGAATTAGACATTTCTGATAAAATTGCAGAAACAAAAATTGGTTCCATAGAAACAGCCTTAGCAATTCTGACTGGTAAACAAATACCTTCACTTCTTATATATTCAATAATTTTGTTTTTAACAACTGAAACATCAATCATAAATGATACAAACTAATGGTATTTTTATATCTTTTCGAACAAAAATAGAATAAATTTATCTAGCTGCATCAGCTTGTTTTTCAAATTCGTTTTTCTTACTTATTGCGTAAGATTCACTTGAATTATCAGCAGCAGCCATAATTTCCTTTGCTAATGATTCTGTAATTGATAATTTTTTATTAAATGCTTTATCATAAGAACCGTTAACAATAAATCTCAAAACTAAATTCAATCTTCTTCTAGGAGAAATATCTACAGCCTGAGGATATCTAGCTCCACCATATTCAATAGCAGTAACTTCATCTCTTGGAGCCCCATTTTCTAGTGCTTTAACAAAAACAATTAATGGATTTTGTCCTGTTTTCTTTTCAATTATTTTAAAGGCATCAATAACTAAATTTGTAGCTTTTCCATGTTGACCAGTCATCCAAGAAGAAATTATTCTATGCTTTTTACCTCTAGAACCAGGGACCTGCAATAAATTAACTAATCTTTCAATAACATTAACTTTCGTTTTTGAAGGATCCCACTTTATTCTTCCATGACTTTTTAAAATCAATTTAGGAGTAACATTAACAACTCTTCTCAAGGAAGGATCAGTAACTTTAACTTCACTTGCATCAAACAAACCAAAAACTTTCATTTCTACCATTATCTTCTACCCTTTTCAATCTTACCTTGCCACAATCTGTCTAAAGGTTGATCATTTACTTTAATAATTTGAAATCTAACACCAGACAAATCTCCCTTGGTTCTTCCCTGTTTACCACCAATTCTTTGAATAAGAACTTCATCATGCTCATCTACAAACTTTTGAGCTAAATTACCGGGAATAAAAGCTGTAACTTCTTTACCAGAACGTATCAACTGCACTCTACAACATTTTCTCATAGCAGAATTAGGCTGTTTAGCTTCCTTTTGAACTTTCTTAGTAACAATTCCCTTAGCTTGACTAGATCTCCCAATAGGGTCATACTTTAATGTAATACCCAATCTCTTCTTTTTATGAGTCAAACGATTATCTCTAAATTCCTTTCTCTTCAATTTTATTTTTCTAGCACTTGTTAATCCCATATTTAGTAATTAATAATTTTCATTTAAAAAGATTTCCATATTATATGAATCTTAAATTCATATCAAGAATATCTTTCAATATTTTATTTAATTGTTTTTCTTTAATTCTATTCCTACCAATCAAATTTGCCTTACTCATTCTACTAGCAGAAATTATCAAATCTGAATCTTTTATCTCTATCTTTGTTATTTCTACGGGTTCAGTTAAATCCTCAACAAATTTTACGACTTGAGATTCGTTTGTTTTATCTGGCTGAGCAATAACTTTTATTTTTTTACCGACGATATTCCCTAATTTTTTTGCATTAATAGCATCTCTACCTATTGCTTTTGATACTAATTTAAATGGAACTAAAAAAACTAATTGACCACAATACATAAATGAAGAACTAGGTTCAACACCAGAAATTTTCGAGAATAAATTAATATATCTCATCTGTTGCATATCTATAATTTTAACCATCTTACCTAATAGAATAAACCTCTGGAATAAAATCTATATCCAAGAGCTTAGCCATCTCTTTTTTAGTTTTTAATGCTTTGTATAAGATTTTTTTATCATCTAAAGTCTTCAAAACTTCATCTCTAGTATCTTTAGCAACAAAAACAGATTTTATTTTTTTAGAGTTTTTCAAGGTCTGTTTTAATCCAAAATAAACATCTCCTTTATTCATTGCTTCTTTTATATCATTAATTGTCATTTTTTATCCTCGTAAGCATATTATTTAAGCCTTTTTATTGTCGACACCAGCTAATGGACCAGTAACTTTTACCAAAAGTCCAGGAAGACCAGTACCAACAGGAACAGGTTGATTTAATATAATATTTTCTATAACAGAAGCAACATTATCACTTCTACCACTCTTTGTAGCTTGAACAAATTGTTTAACAGGAGTCTCGAAAGATGCCTTTGCAAGTATTGAACTCTTATCTCCGATTATTCCCATTCTAGTCATACCCTTTATAGTTCCAGAGGCAGTCATAGTATCTGCTACTAATATTGTATGTTTTCTATCAACGTCAATACCTTGAGAATTGATAACTTTTTCAATTTCATTAATAATAGATTGACGAGCAGCTTCTATACCCAAAACACTTTCCACCTCACGAATATCGTTTGTAGTTATTCTTGTTGAATCAACTCCCTTGAATTTCATAGTATCTTTAAGGTTAGATCCAGCTGTCAAAATAACATAATCTTTACCCTTTTTAACAACTAAAACTTGAGATATTTTCTTAACACCTGATAAAATAACATCTTTTATTTTTTCTTTCGTTCTATATATTGTCTTGAAATCTTCTTTTGACATTTCTAAAACAATTCCACTTCCAGATTTTTTACATTCAAATCCTTTATCATTTAAAACATCAGCAACACTATCAATTGTAATATGAGCCATCTTTAATGCAGAAGAATCTAGTCCAATGTGTATCATCTTTTCAGCAAAATCAATAGATATCTCAGACATAACTTCCTTTAATACAACTTCTTTTAATTTTTCAGCAACAATTCTAGAATCTTTCTCATTATTATGTTCATCATCTAAATAAATTTCCATCGCTGGAGTTCTAGGAACCTTTCTTGCATCTAAAATTTCAATCAATCTTGGAAGACCTGTAGTTACCTGTACTTCAGCTACACCGGCAGAGTGGAAAGTATTCAAAACCATCTGTGTTGAAGATTCACCAAAACTCTGAGCAGTTACAAGACCAATAGCTTCACCTGGAGCAATTGGCTGTGCTTTATGTGCACCAGCAACGTCTATGCCATCATTTCCATATAAGAATTGTATAATATTTTGAGAAGCATCCCTAACTGTTCCGTCATAAGCAACAATTAAATCTTGTAATGCGTTAGCTAATCTTCTATATAAATAACCAGACTTTGGAGTTCTCAAAGAAGTATCCATAAGACCATCTCTACCGGTCATTGCTCCAAAGAACATTTCCACTGGATTCATTCCATCCATGAAAGAACTTTCTATAAATCCTCTAGACTTTGGAGATAAATCGCCTTTTTCAAAGAATGGTAATGTTCTACCAGTATAACCAAAATCAATTCTACGACCGTTTAATACTTGTTGACCAACAGAACAAGCCATCTGAGTAATATTCAACATACTGGCTCTAGCCTTTGCGTTAATCATTTCTGTTACATTATTACCATCACCAACATTAGATTTGATAATATCTCCTATTAATGTTCTAACTTCATTTAATACTTGCATAATCTTTATTTCTCTAGTTTCCTCAGCACTTCTTCCAGGCAATAATTCTAATGTCTTATTATAATATGATTCAATAATTTCTTGTGTCTTTTGGTTAGCATCAGCCATAATCTTCTTTGTTTTCTTTTTAACCTCAGAACCAACGTTCATATCCTCAATAGAAACAGAGAAACCGTTTCTAGACAAAAATGTAGTACCTAAAGCAAAAACTTTTCTTAATATTTCCATAGTCTCACTTCTACCAAGATCTTTATCTAAAACTTTCAAATCCTTACCACTTCCTTTTTTAAAACCGAATGAATTCATACCCTTTCCTCTGTATTGTTTTGGTAAAACGTCATCAAAAACATCAGAACCATCATTCATTTTATTCAAAGAAATATCTTTAACACCAACAGAATATAGTAATTGAGATGCTTCTGCTTTATCAAATCTCATTTTCCCAATTAAATAATTTCCTGTTGCAGCGTCATCGATGCATCCCATTAAATTTGAATCGTTCTTTGGTGAGAATAGGTTAGCATTCACATCCAATAATATCTTTGCTTCTGCTAAAGCTTCTTCAGTCTGAGGTCCATGAATATTCATTTCATCACCATCAAAATCAGCATTGTATGGATTACATGAAGCTGGGTGCATTCTAAATGTACTAAATGGTAAAACTTTAACATAGTGTGCCATTAAAGAAGCTCTATGTAAAGAAGGATGTCTATTGAATAAAACAATATCTCCGTCAACCAAATGTCTTTCAACAATATAACCTGACTCTAGTTCAGCAGCAATACCCTCTCTTAAATCATCTGTAATTCTTTTTCTTCTTCCATCCGGCCTAACTATATAATTTGCTCCAGGATACTGAGGAGACATAACTAAATTTCTACATCTATTTATATTTAGACTAGTTACTCTTTCAGGGACAGTAATTATCTTAGCAACCTCTAATGGAACACCAATTTCGTTAATTTTTAAATTTGGATCTGGACCAATAACAGTTCTAGAAGAATAATTAACTCTCTTACCTGCTAAATTCTTTCTTATTCTACCTTCTTTACCTTTAATTCTTTCCGTAATTGTTTTTAATGGTTGACCACTTCTATGTCTTGCTGGTGGAACACCTGCAATAGAATTATCAAAGAAAGTTATAACATGAAACTGTAACAAGTCCCATAAATCTTCAATAATAACTTCAGGAGCACCCGCATTCAAGTTTTCCCATAATCTTTGATTAGCTCTTATAATATCAGATAACTTATGAGTTAAATCATCTTCACTTCTTTCACCAGATTCTAATGTAATAGATGGTCTAACCGTTACTGGAGGAACCAATAAAGACGTCAAAATTGCCCATTCGGGTCTCAATGTCTTTGGATTTATTCCAAGTAATTTTAAATCATCGTCTGAAACCTTAGCTAAACGTTCTCTAATTTCCGTTGGGAACAGTCTCATTTTACCGACCTTAAATGTACAAGGTTTCTCTAATTTTACCTTTTCTTGAACAATACCACAATATGGGCACTTTTTACCATCTTTAACTTTCTTTAATCTCTCTGTAGTATCCATAGATTCGCCGTCCTTAATTAAAATTCTACCACAGGCTTCACAAGTACTTCTTAAAACCAAATCTATAATCGATACATACTTAATATGAACAACCGGTCTAGCAAGTTCAATAACTCCTGGGTGTCCTAAACATTCTTTTAACCTTCCACCACATGTTCTACATCTAACCCCCGGATCAACTGCACCCAATCTTAAATCCATTAAACCACCATCGACGGGATAACCATCAACATCATATAATTCTGGAGTTACAATTTTCGCAACACTTATTTTTTTAATTTCTTCTGGACTTAATAAGTGGAAACTCATTCCCTTAATTTGTTTTCTTATTACATCAACCATTTTATTCGTACTTGTTTTTAAGTTCAAATTTAGTTAATAAATGTAATCCCTGTAATTCCTCTAATAATAACTTGAATGCATACGACATTTCAACTGGTTCAATTTGATTAGAGTGACACAAACTACAAACTCTCTTCTTATGTATTTGATCATCTATTACTAATGCACCACATTTTGAACAGACATGAACAACTACCTTATCGGAATCATATCTTTCCTTTAATAATAAAGATGCTCCATGACCAACTAATGCTTGCTGTTCCATTTCTCCTAATCTTAATGCACCACCTCTAGATCTACCCTCAACCGGCTGTCTAGTTAATAATGCAATCTTTCCAGAAGCTCTAGCATGTAATTTATCAGCAACCATATATTTTAACTTTAAGTAGAACATACTTCCAACAAATATTTTTACAGGCATTTTTTCACCAGTAATTCCATTGTAAAAAATTTCTTTACCATTTTCTCTGAATCCTAACTGTTTCAAATTCTCTTCTAAACTTGCTAAAGATTCACCAGTAAATGGAGAGGCATCCACAATTCTACCAGACAATGCAGCTACTTTACCAGCCAATATATCCATAACATATCCCATAGTCATACGAGATGGTATACCGTGTGGATTAAACATAATATCTGGAGTAATTCCCTTACTTGTAAATGGAATATCTTGTTCTGGAACAACAGCTCCAACTGTACCCTTCTGACCATGTGGACAAGAAAATTTATCTCCTAACTCTGGTACTCTTAAAACTCTTGTTCTAACTTGAACAACCTTATTACCTTCTTTATCTTGTGTAACAAAAACTGAATCAATAACTCCACTTTCCTCTTCTCTTATTGCAGTAGAACTTTCCTTTTTATTTTGAATAGAAATTTCCCTTGCTTCACTTAAGAACTTTGGTGGTGAAATTTTACCAATAACAATATCTCCTTCGTTCAAATCTGCTTCTGGATAAACAATTCCATCATCCTCTAAATATCTATAACTTTCTTCCATTCTATACCCAGAAGTATCTTTCTCAGGAATACATATTTCATCAGATAAACCACCAGCGTAATGTAATTCTACAGAACTATATGGTCTGAATCTAGTACTTCTTCCCAAACCTCTGTCAATAGAACCCTTATCCATAACTATAGAATCTTCAATATTATAACCATCATACGGCATAACTGCTACAACCATATTTTGTCCAACCGGATGAACATTTAATGTGTCATAAACAAAACTTCTTACTATTGGTCTTTGTGGATAATGTAATATAGAAACATCCGTATCCATTCTAACTAAATAGTTAGCAGCATATATTCCCAAACCTTGTCTATATGCTCTAGAACCACCTTTAACTAGACGAGCAGGAGGATTGTGATTAGCGAATGGAATCATTGCTACACTAATTCCCAAAACATCTATTTTATCAACTTCTAAATGTGTATGTTTCTTAGTTAAATCCTTTTCATCAACAGCAATAAAACAATCATCTTCTTCACCAGCATCCAAATATTCAAGTATACCTTGTTTGAACAAACCATCCCAAGATAAAACACCTTGTTTAATCATAGTTAAGTGTTCATCTTTTAATTTTGAAACACCCTCTTCAACAATAATTAGTGGTCTTAAAACTCTACCAGCTTCAGTATTCAAAAACACTGTATCTAAAGATCTATCAAACTTAACAGACATTTCAATTGGTAAAGAACCACTTCTTCTTTCATGCCTAACATCTTGAATAAAAGTATTTGCATCATTAACAAAACCAATAAATCTTCCATTTAAGAAAACATCAACTAAACCATTATTTTCATTTAAATTACATTTTTTAAGAATTGAAAGTATTTCATCATTAGTTGCATAACAAACATTTGATATTCTAGCCAATAATGCCAAATTTTTTCTCAAACCAATTTCACTTCCTTCTGGAGTTTCTACAGGACAGAATCTACCATAATGTGTTGGATGAACCGTTCTTGCTGCAAAATTTTCTTGTTCACCTGCTAAAGTAGATGTAACTCTCTGTAATTGACTCATCATTGCAAAAGAATTGTTTTTATCCATGTTTTGTGTAACACCAGTTCTTTCACCGATCCAAGAACCTGTAGCTATTGCAGATTCAATTCTATGAGAAAACAAGGTAGATTTAGCCAATGTCTTAATTGAATAGAATTTTCTTCTTTTTACTGTCTTTTGTAAAGAATGTTGCATTTCTCTTATTAATATATTCATGTTAACTCTGAATAAATCAGCCAATAAATCACCAGACATTCTAATTCTCTTATTTGCATAATGATCTTTATCGGTCAATGCATCTTTTGGACTTTCTTTAGCAACATAATATTGTTTAATAAATTTACAAAGTGTTCTTGCTTTTTCAATTCTAGATTCCTCATCTAAACCAATATGAGGCAAGAAATAAGAATCAATTCTTTGAGTTGTTCTTGCTAAGATTTCTTTTGTAGTACCTTGTAAACCATTCTTCTCTGCTATCCACATAAGTGCATCATTTTGATTAGCAATTGAAGCATATTCGTACATATTAACTATCAAACTATCTGTTTCCTTGCCGATCAATTTTGCTATCTCAGCATCAGATGTTAAACCTAAAGCTTTCAATAAAATCATTGCAGGAATATCTCTAAATCTTGAAAACGTCAATTCTAAAATACCATCATGATTTTCAGATAAAGACATTGGTATTTTATAAGCTCCTCTTTGAGAAAATAATCTCAAAAATAAAGTACGAGTTGTTTTTTTTATTTCAATAAAAGTCTGATTACTTGCCAAATCTTCAGCCATAATCATAACTCTTTCATTACCATTAATTAAAAAATATCCACCAGTGTCTCTTGGATCAACATAATTTGCTATTAATTCTTCCTCAGACATACCGTGCAAATTACAAACATTTGATTTAACCATAACAGGGATTCTACCCAAGTCAACGGTTGCGCTTTCTGCCTGACCAGCATAATTAATCGTCATCTCTAATTTTATAGGAGCAGAATAAGTTAAATTTCTAAGTCTAGCTTCTGCTGGAGTAATAAGTTTTTTTGAACCGTCGGATTCAACAATATCTGGTTTACCAACAGAAATTTTTCCTAATTTAATTTCAAAATCATCATCTGGAATAGTTTTAGATAACTCGTCAACTATTTCTTGCATTTTGTTTTCAATAAAATCATTAAAAGAACGAATATTGGACTCAACTAAAGAATAATTTTTCAAATAATTTTTAATAAGAACATGTTCTTTATCCATTAAATAACCACCCTGTAATACACAGAATCCTCTCTATTTATTTCAATAATATCTCCTCTTGACATTTTTTCATCACCAAAAGCAGAATCATTAATTGATATTTTTGGCAACTGACTAAGACCTATATTGTACTTATGAAGAACATTCTCTGCTTCTTTAGCGTCAAGTTTTCTGTATTTGTGTTGTAATGTGTGCATTTGTTTGTCTTTGAGAATTTACTCTAAGGAAATAATAAAAAATTCCTTTAAAAATGTTTCGTTTGACATATTTACGTCTAATCCATTTCAAAAAAACATTTTTTGAAACAAATATGGCCTCGACGGGATTTGAACCCGCGACACTTGGATTAAAAGTCCAATGCTCTACCAAGCTGAGCTACGAGGCCATATAATTATTTGAATAATTAATATTTAAAAATGTAACGTTAAGAATTTCAATCGAATAATTCACAATTAAATCTCATCACTAAGACAAAACATTCTAGTTTTGATTTTCGCTTCTTTAAACAATTTTTTTGAAGCCTTAACACTATCGGTATCTGCATATTTGTCACAAGCATAAATTACCTCTTTTATTCCTGCTTGAATGATTATTTTAGCACATTCATTACATGGAAAAAGGGTAACATACATTTTACAACCGAATACATCTAGAGATGAATTCAATATGGCATTAGGCTCTGCATGAACAATATATGGATATTTAGTATCTAAATTATTTCCTTCTCTATTAAAAGAGAAACTAGAGTCCGAACAATAACGTGGAAATCCATTATAACCCAAACCAACGACCCTGTTTCTATTGTCCACAATACATGCTCCTACCTTTGTTGATGGATCTTTACTTTTTTTTGAGGCAGTATACGCAAAATTCATAAAATATTCGTCCCATGTCATAGGTGGAATTGCCATAATTATATCCGCATACAATTTATTAATTTTATTTTCAACCTCTTCATAAGAAGAATCGTTTATCAACATATATTTCGCTAATTTCATGCATTTACCTACCCCCTGACCAGTTACTTTTTCCCCAACTCCTAAATCCTTTTTATTAACCCTTAGAAACTCTTCAAATGTTTTGGGGTCACTTTCTCTATTTCTTCCGACCATTCTTTCAAAACGAGTCTTTTCGGGAGCATCAACTGCGACCAAGAAAAAATCCTTAAGTTTCTTCAACTCAACAACTTCCGCAGGATTTCTGATACCATCTACAACGACATTTCTATATTTTTGAGAATGAATTTTGTCAGAAACCATTTTTGCAAGAACAAACGCACCAATTTCTTCTCTTAAAGTATTTCCTAACTTCTGTAAATTTTCACGAGTTAATTCTATTTTTCGCTCTTTTGCAATTTGACGAAGTTCATCAGACAAAGAAAGATAGACAAATCCCTTATTTTTAAAAAAATCGGCAACAACTCCCTTTCCTGAAGCTATTGTCCCGGTTAAACCAATAATCATAGAAATGATAAACATTTGATGTTTTTAAAAAAATATAAACTCTATAATATATATTAAATAATTATAAATTACCCGAAACCACCTTTTCTACCTTACTAGAATATGCTTTGTCAACTTTCAAAACATGATCAACAAATCCTTCAATTTTTTGCTCGTGAGAAACAACAATTAATTGTTTAGCATTCATTTGTTCGAAAATATCTCTCATTTTATCTATTTGCTCTGATGCAAAACCATCTGTGGGCTCATCTAAAATTACAATATCTGTTGTTTTTATTTTAGATAAAATAGAATTTAATACCTGATTTAATGCTAGCCTATACGCCAAAGCAACAGCAGTTCTTTCCCCACCAGATAAAAATTCATAATCTATTTCATAATCCTGATTGATAATTATAGGAGTAAAATCCTCATCTAATTTTATAAATAATGGCTGTTCTACAAGGATATTAAACCAATTAGACAAAATATTTGAGAATTCTATTCTTATTTTAGCCAAAACGTTTTTTTCAGTTATTGTTATTAAAGGTAAAAACTTATCCTCTATCCAATCCTGTAAATTTCTTAATGTAATAATTTGTGCTCTCAAATTTTCCTTTGTTTCTATCTCTTTTGATAAATCATCTAATTGAGCTTTAATTAATTGTAATTCTTTATTCTTTTCAGCAAAACGAATATCAACAGCTCTTTGCTTTTGTAATAATTCGTTATATTTATCTTTTACTTTGGTATACTCAATTTTTATATTCTGAAAATTATCAAGTTCTTTTTGAAACATATTTATTGAATTTTCTAATTCTACTATTTCACTTGCCAATCTCTCCAAAATAAATATTTCACTTTTTATTTTTGTTTCTATATTTTTTTGATGTTCAAATTTTATTTTGTTTTGTTCTAAAATATTTTTATCTTTCTCATAATCAGCCACCAAGTCTCTTTCCCTATTCATCTCTTTAATAAGTTGATTTTTATTAAAAATTTTGGATTCTAACTCTCTATTTATCTCTTCTATTTCATATTTATTTTTTTTGGAAATTTTTTCTTTATGCTCTGGACTAACTTGCTGTAAACAAATAGGACAATTTTCCATAGACATTATTGTCTCTGTCATATGTAATGGTTTTTCTTTTTGACTTTCTAAAGACATAATTCTAGAATTAATCTCCAAATAAATATTTGTTTTTTCATCCAAAATAACTTTATGTTTTGTAATCAACATATTAAGAGAATTTAATTTTTCTTCAGAATAATCAATAGGGTCAATAATTTCTCGCTTCATTAATTCTATTTCCTTTTCAAAACGATTTTTCATTATTATTTTTTGTTCAAGTGTAGCCTTCTGAGTTTCATTTTCTGTAATTATTCTCTGATTCTCATCCATTTTTAGTTGAAAATCATTAAGTTGATCCTCAAGAAAATCTTTTTCAGTTTTAATTTTATTAGATTCTATTTCTAGATTATTCGTTTCTTTAGACAACTGTATTTTATTTTCCGCTTTAACCTGCAATTTTTCTTTAAGTAAATTCAATTCGCCAACCAAAACTTCTTTGATTTTTATTGTATCTTTTATTTTTTGCAAGAATATCTTTGAATTTTCTTGAACTTTTTTATATCTATCAATACCAAATATATGTCTTATTGTATCAAGTCTTATTTCTGGTCTTTCCAAAACAATTGATTTCATTTCTTCTTGCGGAGTATAAACAGTATACTTATACAACATATTAGCCTTCTTTGCAAATTCTTTTGGATAATTAAGAATCTCCATCACTTTATTCTTCATTTCTAAGGTAGACAACTCGTATACCTGTTCATCCATTGTTAATACATTATATTCTTGAGTTATAGAGCCAGTTTTACTTTTTTTTATTGTTCTTTCGAGACTTATTGTTTGGCCATCCACTTCGAAGAATATTTTTGCATACGCTTCATCTTCTCCCTGTCTTAAAAGAGATGAACCCTTTTGTCCAGGCTGTAATCCAAACAATGCGAATTGTATACCTAAAAGAACAGATGTTTTCCCCGCACCAATTTCACCAGTAAGCAAAGTCGAACCTACTGGGAAATCTACCTCTAAATCTTCATAACTTCTAATGTTTTTTAATATCAACTTTTTAATTATCATATTATATCCTGTATACCTAAGATATTTTTTAATTCTGAAATTAATCTATCTTCAAAAACTGCACTTTTTTCATCTTCATTTTTCTCTATAGCTAGTGAATTTAATAATTGAGGTAAATATTTGTTAAATTCATTTTGGTTTTCCTTATTATATTCTTTAAAAATTGTTTCTTCTATTTTGTCGATATTTTCAAAATTATTATCAATCAAATTTATTTCTGTGTCGTTCGTTTTTAATTGTGAAATATTTCTCAAATACGAATATGCTTCCTTTTTTTTAACAAATTCTTCTATCTTATCGAACTGAATATCTCCGCTCTTACCAATTTTAATATCTCCGAACAATTTTAATAAAACAATCTTATCCTTTAAATTATATTTATCCAAACTTGTAATAATTTCTTCCGTTGCAGTAAGGGCATTTTCTATTTCTGTCTCAATACTTACAACTTCTTTTGTTGGAATTTTTATATTTTTTGTAATTATTTTATCTGCAATTTCAGTTATCTGAAAACTCCCCATCTGTAAATCTGCTAATTCTTGAAAATTATTTGGGAATACTGGTCCTGGATAAACAAAATGTTGTCCACAATCTTCAATATGTGCCACCTGATGAATATGACCGAGTGCATAATAATTTGCCAAAGGTAAAGTTCTCTTATCAATAGATTCCATTCCAAAGGTTGCAACCTCATTTATTGTAGTATGTAACATAAAAATCGTAAATTGATTTACTGAATCAAAATAAACATTTTTCAAATCTTTTATTTCCATACCTGATTTTCTGCCAGGATAACCATAAATTGCAATATTTCCATGCATATACGGAATTAATTTAATACTTCCATCTTCTTGATATTCATAGTTTGTTACATTTTTACAAAATCCAGCTTTTTCTAGAACATCCAAAAACGTTTTGCCAGAAGAAGAAAAATCATGAGATCCAGCTATTAAATAAACAGGTATTCTAGCATCTGATATTTTTTTAAATTCTGCAAAGGTCTCTTTTAAAATTTCAATTGGTGGATAAGCAGAATCAAACAAATCACCAGATATTAAAACAAAATCTGGATTTTCTGCCAAAATAACCTCAACAACTTTCTGAAAACTTTGAAAATTTAAATCTTGAAGTTCTGGTTGCCTCCAGCCACCTAAATGACAATCAGCCAAATGTACAAATTTTACCATAATGACTAAAGGCTTAAATTATTTATAAGGACTATTATAAAACAAAACTATGCTTTCGGGGTAGATATTTGACTTTCATAATACTTATTTCTATATACATCACGATTAACTTTTTCTTTCGCAACTAAAGACATGACTTTTTTATTCAATTTATTAGGAAATTCGGATTCTCCACATAAACAAGAAGCAAACCTAGCAATTTCCTTAGAGATACAATTCCCAGGGAATTCAACACTTATGGGCTTTTTATTATTCAAACAAATAACCATCTTTTTACTATCTTTTATTTTAGCAAGAACTGGGATTTCTGCAATTTCTTCAATTTGTTCCAAATTATATTCATGTCTTGGAGAACGAATTTTATTTACTATAATTCCCTCCACTTGACATTTTTCTTCTTTAGCCATAGTCGCAGCTTTCAACGACGTCCTCAAAGTTACATTATCTGGAGTAGTAACGATAAATACTTTATCAGCAGCATTCAAAACTGGTTTTAATTCTTCATAACTTGGAGAAGAATCTAATATAATAAAATCGTATCTTTTTTTGTAATTAGCCAATATCTTTTTCAGTTTAGTAATATCAACTTTTCTTTCATAATCCATTGATGCCGGAACAATATCTATTCCAAACGCTTCATAAACAGAATTTGCCAATGGAACATCTTCTAAACAATTATGTAAAGTATAATCACTTATAACATTTAAGTAAAGTCCAACATTTGGTGCTGAAAAATTTGCATCTATCAAAAGAACTTTTTTCTTAAATTTATGAACAAGATTAGCCGCAACTTCCAAAGACATTGTGGTTTTGCCAACTCCACCTTTTACCGAAACAAATGCAATAATTTCACCCATATCAACCTCTAATCTAAAATATATAATTTAATATATAAATTTATCTTCCATAAAACTAAAGTAATATTAAAGCAAATGGAATCTCTTGAATATATTTCACACCTTCTTCATTGATAATTTTTATTTTTTTTGCATGTTCTACCGATTTTTTACCAACAATATAGAAAGTAGCATCTTCATAGGAACACATTTCAATAATTTCGTTTAGTCCATCCACGTCAACATTATCTCCGTCAAAAAATTTACCAGACAAATCCAATTGATGTTCTCCCTCTTCTAGTTTTTTACCAAAAATATCTTTATCACAAATAGCAACCACCCATCTATATGTTTTATGCACTTTAACCAAAAAGTCTTTTTCCATAATTATACAATTCAAATACTGATTATAAACTTTAGGATAACAAAATCTATAAACAAAAAAATCCTTGCTAATTTATGACAAATAAAACACAAAAAGCAATAGTTATACTAGGAATTGGTATGTTTTTAGTATTAACATTAATAGTAATGACATATTATGCAACAACAGAAAACTATATTTCCCCAATAACAACAAATGCGGTTTCTGCAGGTTCCGAAAGTTACAATGTAACATTCGCAATACTAATATTAGTAATAGTTATTCTAGGTCTAATACTTATAAAAATTAAGAAGAAATTAACGCTCAACTAAACTTCTTCATTTCTTTCCAAGCAATATCAAATAATTGTTGCAATGCTTGTGCGAAAAACTCTGTATTTAACCAAACACCCAAATCATATGTTGGATGAATCTCACTATCATTTAATAACATAAACATTACTTGTTCACCGTCAACAACGATAAATCTAGCGTTAATATTAGCAGCATTCCTTACTTCAGCGATTTTTACAAACTCAGCAGCAATTTTTTTATTAGATTCTTTTATTGGAGCAGCTATTTTAATAACAACTCCTCTTTTTTGTGCACGTTCCAAACTAGGTAATAACATTTCTAAATGTCTATTCAAACCTTCAGCTGTAGTTACAAAAGTAATACTTTTTTCAGCATCACGAATTAACATATCCAAATGATTGTAAATATTTTGTCTCCCCTTCAAAGAACCAGATAAATCCGTATGCTCAATGTATTTTATACCATCACTAAATAAAGAATTCAATTCACCTAGAACCTCATCTCCCTTCAATTTTTCTAATCTATCCGATTTATCATGAGCTTCAACAACCAAATTTTTCTTTACCCTTTCAATTACTTCTTCTGGCTTTAATGCAACGAATTTTATTGGTTTTCCAAGTTTCATTATTATGAAACCCTTTTTCTCTAAAGACTCCAATATATCGTAAGTTCTAGATCTTGGAACATCACTAATACTAGACAATTCACCAGCAGTAGACGTTCCTCTAGATAAAAGTGCAATCCAAACCTTAACCTCATACAAATTAAGATCGAATATCTTTCTAAGTCTACTTAAAAATTCCTCTTTTACTATCATAATCTGCTAAAATAAAAGAAGTATTTAAATGTTTCTTCCAAATAACGTCCCATACTAATGACAAATTATTTTTTATTAAATCCAAACTTATAATTTTGTGTTTTTATTTTCCCATCCTCGACAAAATCCAAATTATCAACAAAATCTGTTTTTATTTCAATCGCACCGACCCTATCTTTCACAAAATTCTCAAACCCATTTATTTTTTTATAAAATTCAGAATCTATAAATAGAACTATTTCATCTGACTTAATTAAACCAACATTTTTTCTAGCTGCTTGAATTTTTCTGGAAATTTCTCTAGAAAATCCTTCTTTTTCTAATTCATCCGTCAAATTAAAATCTAATTCAACGGAAATATCACCTTGAGAAGCAATAACCGACTTTACATTTAATTCTTGTTTAATTAATTCTATTGATTCTTCCGAAAATTTTGAATTTGATGTGATTTTTGCAACAGAGAGAGGCCACTTTAATCCAACTTGATTTTGATCTCTTAATTTTAATCCCACAGAAACAACCTCTCGTACAATATTCATTTCATTTAGCAATTCCTCAGAATAATTATCGAATTTAGGCCATGTTTCCAAATGAACAGAAACAGAATTATCATAAATTGTTTGATAAATTTTTTCTGAAATAAATGGAATTATTGGAGCAGAAATTTTACTAAATTTATCTAAAACAAATCTCAATATTTTTACAACATTTGTATCACCATCATTAAATCTATCACGACACAATCTAACATACCACGTAGATAGATCATCAACAAATGTTCTAATTTCAGCACATGCTTTAATTGTATTATATTCCATAAAATATTTTGTTACATTTTGTCCCAACTCGTTAATTCTAGAAATTATCCATTTATCTATAATTACTTCTGGCGTAGGAACTTCTAATTCTCCAACGACCTTATAATCTTCATAAAATTTACAAACATTGTATAACAGTAATAAAATTTTCTTATAGACATCCTCAACACCCTTATCTGCAAAATTCATGTTTTCTGCATTCATAACAGGACTAGACATTAAATAAAATCGCAAGGCGTCTGACCCAAATTTGTCTATCAAAATCATTGGATCTGTATAATTCTTTTTTGATTTACTCATTTTTTGACCATCTTCAGCGAGAATATTTCCAGTTGTAACATAATTTTCTACCGGTATACCATCAAATAATATTGCAGATAAAACATTCATATAATAAAACCAAGCTCGTGTTTGTCCAATATATTCAGCCGTAAATTGAGCAGGGAAGTTTTTTTCAAAATATTCTTTATTCTCAAATGGATAATGAAATTGAGCAAACGGCATAGAACCAGATTCAAACCAACAATCAATTACTTCAGGAATTCTTCTAAATTCCTTTCCATCTTTTTCTAAAATAATTTTATCTAAAAAATCCTTATGTAAATCAATATCGCCTTTAGGTAAATTTTTCGCATATTTCTTTAATTCCTCAATACTACCAATAACAATTCTTTCTTTATTTGAATTCTCCCAAATCGGAATCGCCGACGCCCAATAACGATTTCTAGTAATATTCCAATCTGGTGCAGTTTCTAAACTATACCTGACACGACCCTCTTTTAAAAAATCTGGATACCAATTTAACTTCTGATTTAATTCCAATAATTTGGGTTTTATTTTTTGTATATCAACAAACCAAGCAGGTAATGCTCTGTAAATTAATTTTGTATCACACCTATAACAAAAAGGATATTCATGCTCCATTTTTCTAACCAAAACAACCAAACCTTTTGATTTCAAATATTCAATAATCTTCAGATTTGAATCATGAACATATTCACCAGCAAAATCCTTTACCAACTGTGTAAAATTTCCCTTTTCATCTACAGAATTAACGGTTGGAATTTTGTATTTAAAACAAACGGCATAGTCATCTTCACCAAAATTCGGAGCAGTATGAACAATTCCAGTGCCATCAATATCACTAACAAAATCTCCTAAAATAATTTGAAAAGCATTTTTTGTATTTTTAAAATAATCAAACAAAGGTTTATACTTTTTACCTTCTAATTCCCTTCCCTTTACAACTTTTAAAATATCATATGCATTTTCATTCTCCCAAAATTGCTTAATTAAGCTTTTACATAATAAATAAACCGTCCCATCAGCCTTATCTTTTATATAAGAATATTCTAAATTTGGATTAACGGCTAAAGCCAAATTAGAAGGCAAAGTCCATGGAGTTGTTGTCCATGCAATTGCACAAACAGAACAATTGTCTATTTTTTCTTCTAAAACAAATCTCACAACAGCAGTAGAATCTTTAACAATTCTATAAGAATTATCCATTGCTATTTCGGATTTAGATAATGGAGTTGAACATCTTGGACAATACATTAATATTTTTTCCCCTTCATAGATATACTGTTTCTCCCACAGTTGTTTAAATGCCCACCAAACACTTTCTATGTAAGAATTGTCCATAGTCTTATAACAATGATCCATATCAACCCAACGTCCTATTCTATTGATTACTTTTTTCCATTCATCGGTATACCCAAGAACTTTACTTCTACAAAAATCGTTAAATTGCTTAACACCCATCTTTTCAATTTCGTCCTTTGAATTAATTCCTAAACTTTTTTCGGCAATATTCTCAATTGGTAGACCATGACAATCCCAACCCCAAATACGATTAACATACCTATTATTCATGGTCCAAAACCTTCCAAACAAATCTTTAGCAACAGAGCCTAAAATATGACCATTATGTGGAGTTCCTGTTGCAAATGGAGGACCATCATAAAAAACGTACGGCTTACAATCTTTAGTCCTTTCTAAAGAAGCCTCAAAAATCTTATTTGTATTCCAAAACTTTAAAATTTCTAATTCGTGTTCACTAATTTCCATAGAATATACTATAATTTTATCCTTTTAAGGTTTATGAAACGCTCCCGGAAGGACTCGGACCTTCGACATCACGGTTAACAGCCGTGCGCTCTACCGACTGAGCTACGAGAGCAATTATAAGTCTATAATAAAAACATTATTTAAATCTTATGTTAAATCCTTTTTAGGATCTTTTAATCCAAGATCCTCGATATCTGTTGTTTTAAAAGTTCTATTTTGCCTTTCTAAATAAGAAAAAACTGTTCCATGTTTTGTTCCATGAATTAACGTTTTAATCGCTTGAGTTGTAGTATCTAAATGCAAATCATCAACAATAATTGCAACCGTATTATCTTTTATAACTAGAACAGCTCCTGTTAAATTTTCAATTGCCTTTTTAACCCGACCTTCACGACCAATAATTCTTGCTCGCACATCTTTCAAATTATTTCTGTTTGTGTTATCTTTAATATCAATAAATTTTAGTAAAAAACCATCATTCTTCAATAGAATTGCATCTTCACTGTCAAATCCAAAATCAATTGCAGTAACTATTTCTTCGGCCAAAAATTCGCTTTCAACACTTCCAGTAACAATTACATAATCACTACCAAACGAAAAATGTACTTTAATTTTATTTTCAATTAAAGGAACCGCCTGTTTAATCTTTCTAATATTTTTCACCCCTATTCGTCTTGTCATTAGAATTCTTCGGAACTTGTTTGTAAGTATCCTAGTTCTTTTAGTTTTCGAGCTTCATTTGGAGTATACTTATACTCAACATCCCCTTTATCATCATCAAATTCCCAAGGTTCTATTAAAATAATATCATCTTCTCTTAACCAAAGACCACGCTTTTTACTTCCAGGAACTCTACAATTTCTTGTTTTACCATCCATACATGAAACGAACATTCTTGAATTCCCAAGTCTTTGTGATATAACTCCAATTATTTGTTTACCTCTCGGTAACCTAACTCTTACTATTCCATTTTCTGTTTCAGTATTATTTGAACCATTTTGTCTAGATTTATCCTTGAAATTTTTCGCCATGGAATGAAATATATTTTTTAGTTTATAATTGTTTCCAACTACATATATTGTGTTAATTTTTGTTGTTTGCCATATTCTTTTAACAACCATGATTTTTCTTTTATTGTATCAACAGATATTCCTAGTTTCTTTTCAATTTCAATAAGAGCATCATCAATTGTCTGAAATATTTGTGGTATACTATTTATTGCTCTTCGGGCAGTTTCTCTAACAATTCCAACTCCCAACGGAGCGTAATATTCTGACGTTATTCTCCTAAGAACAAAAACACTTGCCTGACGTTTCTCTTTTTCTAAATATTCTGTTACAGGAAGTCGCATTGCATAATATCCACCAGTAATATTTGATGCATATGTTTTTCTTCCATTAAATCCTTCATAATCATGACCAAATGTTAATTGAAATTTATCTCCATAAAGACTCTCGCCTTCCCACGCCTCAATAGCATCAAAAGAAAAAGTCCCAGGTAAAAGTAAAAATTCTATATAATTTCCTAAATAATTCCCACCGAAAAGCATTATTTCAGAAATTTCTCTATAATATCTAATTTTTTCCAACAATTGTTTAGATACATTATCATCCACAGCAGTTATACTCCAACGCGTTGGAACCATCCGTCTGGCCGTTTTACGTCCAAGTAAACCAACAGACAAAATTTTCTGTAAATGATCCACATTCAAATTTGAATTATATAATTCTTCGATTGCTGTATTAGCCCTACAGTCTGTATCATTAACTATATAGTCCACTTTTTTTAAGACTTTTACATTTTCCTGTAAACTTACTCTTTCAATTGGAGCTGGATTAATCATTGGTTTGAAAACCGAAGATGTAGTCAAATTGACAATTGGTTTTCTCTTAAGAAAGAATTCGGTCGAAGTTGGTTTGTCTGTCATTGCGAGTTCATTAGTTATTAAACGAATTTTATCAGGAATTTTAACATTTGTAGTTGACTGACCATAAATCAATTGACTTCTAAGTCTTAAAATATTGGCAATAGAAAGATTAGCTTTTGACCATTGTTCTGCATAATTAAAATCAGAATGTTTTGTTTCATAATTTGTTGGAGCCAAAATTCCCGTTCCAACATTAGGATATCCAACTCTACCAACAAAAACTTCCGGAGGAGATGGCCCAGCAAAATGAGTTGTAATTTTGGGAACTGTAGAAGCGAATTGCTTTAATATTTTACATGGTTTTCCACATAATCCTTTCCCCTTACATCTAACACATAAATTCTCCATATAAATATAACAAATTAGACTTTTTTATTGATTTCGTAATTCTAATGAAACCTTATTTGTATAAAACATATTTTGCTTCTTCAATTATTTTGAAAATTCTATTTCTATTAATTTTTGTATTATTTACTAACCAATCAATATCTTTTTCTAATAAATCGTTAACAACAATCAAATTAACTGAAAAAAAATTCTCAAATTCATGTTTTTTTATTGAGGTTAAAATAGTAATCGGGTAAATTCTTTTATTTTCCACCAATCGCAATAAACTTTCATTTTGTGGGTAATTCCAACTAGTTACTTTTAGTCCAACACCCGAAGCATAATTAATTGCATCAGATGAACATTTTGTATTTGTAACCAACCACGGCAAATCAAAATTATAATTGTTTAAATCAAGAAATCGTGCATAAGTATACATCGCAGGATGCAAACTTGTAGAAGTACCTGATTGGTTATGATACTTACACTCTATCATATACTTTTTATTTTTTGATGCTACAATATCTATTTCATGAATAATTTTTTTCCCTTTCAATTTTTGTCCAACTTCAGTAGAATATCCATAAAAATTTAATACTCTAGCAAAAAACATTTCAAATGGAAATCCAGAAGGACCAAGAGACATAATAGCTTTTTTTAAATTATATCTTTGAGAAACACCTGGCTCTTTTTTTAGATAAGTTAATAAAAATTTCAAAACTTCATCAGTGGTAATCCCATCATGATATATTTCCTTAACTGCTCGAACAGAGTCACGTGCTAATTTGTCTGATGCCCCGGCCTCTTTTATTGTATAATAGATCTTCTTAGAATTAAATGGTTCAACATCACCTGACGCTTTAATAATATTCATTAAATAAAAAGAATCTTTAAAGTTATAAATATAATGATTACAAACATTTTTATATTTTATTTAAGATTTGCTTTTATGAATTTAGATAATTTCAATATCGGAGACTTAGTTGAACTTAAGACAAAGGAAAGAACATGGAAAGGATACTTATTAGAATCATATGACTACGAAATTTTTCTACTAAAATTAGAAAACGGTTACAATATTGGATTAAGAAAAGAAGAAATTCTTTCTGGAGAGTTAATTAAAAAAAATATACAACCTGAAAAGAAAAAAGAAGTTTTTGAGAAAAACAAAAATCTCAAAAATGTTCTTGTAATAATCACCGGAGGAACAATTTCTTCTAGATTAGATCCAAAAACTGGTGGAGTAATTTCTACAGATGCAGAAGAATTATTGAATATGGCTCCAGAGATAAAAAATATTTGTAATATTGTAAAAATTGAAAAACCATTTATGAAATGGTCAGAAGATATGTCTTCATCCGACTGGGAAAAATTAGCAGAAGTATGTGGTAAATATTTAAATGACGAAAAAATTGATGGTATAATTATAACACATGGAACTGATTTTTTACATTATACAGCATCCGCGCTTTCATTTTTTATAAAAAATTTAAACAAACCAATAGCTTTAACATGTTCTCAAAGATCCATTGATAGAGGAAGTACAGATGCCCACCTAAATTTAATTTGTGCAGCAAAATACGCAGTAAATGATATAGCCGAAATTGCATTAATTTCACACGAAGATTTAAACGACAAGACATGTCTAGCTCTTCCAGCAACCAAAGTACGGAAAATGCACACTTCTAGAAGAGATACATTCAAAGCAATAAATGACTCTCCTATTGCAAGAATATCTGAAAAAACATTTGAAATCTTAAAAGATTTTGAACCAAGAGACAACAGAAAAGAAGTAAAAATTGATTCTAAATTCAATGATAAAGTTGCAGTAATAAAAATTGTGCCAGGACAAGATCCAAGTATACTTGATTATTATCAAGAAAATGGATATAAAGGAATTATATTAGAAGTAACAGGAATAGGACAAGTCCCAGGAAAAGACGGAAAATATAATTGGTTACCTAAACTAAAGAAATTATCTGAAAGTGGAACTTGTATTTTCGCTGTAGCTCAAACAATAAATGGAAGACTAAATCCGAACGTATACTCGAAAGGACGAGAAATTGAAAAAACGGGAGTCATATATCTAGAAGACATGTTATCAGAAACAGCATTTGTAAAATTAGGTTGGATATTAGGACATAAGGCATGGTATTACGATCCAGCTAAAATAAAGGAAAAAATGTTAGAAAATATATCTCATGAGTTCAATACTAAAATTGGCTTCTAATTATATAAATCTTTTTAATAATAATAAGTATATTTGAATTATGAATGAAAAATTTGAAGAATTTATATTGAATTTTTTTAGAAAGTTAAAGTGCGAAATAGCTGACAATCAAATAGGATATGTAATAACAAAAATTCCCAAGAGTTTTCTTGATTTAATCGGAAAAGCTGAACCACTAAAAATAAGTTTTACAAATCAACCAGAATATGAATTAATTAATTCTGACTCTCAAATAACAAAAGCAATTGAAAAATATCTTGATAATGCAGGCAAAACAACGTTGTTAAAGATAGATTTTGAAACAAACCCTGAAGATGAAATAAAAAATTTTCTAAACCTAAACAAGTGTGAAATAGATAATATAGAAAAAAAACACAAAAATAATTACTTTGCTCGTTTCAGCTTTTTATCAATATTTAATTATTTAAATGAACGAGAACAGACACTAAATGAAATTTATGTATACAATGGAAAAGTTGTTAACGGAGATTTGTCCGGGTATAAAGTAATTGAAGGAATTAATACTGAAGCACAAACAACAAATGTTAAAGAATTTTATGAAATTGCAAAAGAAAAATTAAAATCTCTACTTGATAATAAGACGTCAGAAATAGGTGATTTTCTTTCAAAAGAACTCGCAACAGAAACACAAAGAATAACTGATTATTACAATATTAGACTTTCAGAATTGGGAGGGGATTTAACAAAACAAATACAAAAAATAAATGAGTTAGAAGTTGAAATGCGTACAACTGAATCAGAAAAGGAAAAAATAGAATTAAAATCAAAAATAGAAAAATTAAGAAAAGGACTTATTAAAATAGGAGATGATGATGCCAAAAACAGAATTTTAAAAGAAAAGGAATTCAGTGTTCAAAATGCAAAACAAAAGTTTAGTTTAAATATTACGAATAAATTAATTAATACAACAATCATTTATTATCCAATATACACATTCAAATTACTATTAACATCTGAAGAAGGAACAAGACGTTTAGTTGATGTAAGTTTCGATCCATTAACAAAAGAATTTAATGGACTTAAATGTGAAAGTTGCCAAAAAGCAATAAGAGATATTCAACTTTGTTCTTCTGGACATATAACTTGTCAAAAGTGTATAGACAGATGTGGAGATTGTAATAAAATATTATGTAAAAAATGTCTAGTAAAAAAATGTTCTGTGTGCGCCAAAACATTATGTAAAGATTGTTTTAAGATTTGTCAAAAATGTGGAAAATACGTTTGTTCGAATTGTTTAAGAAATGATTGTGTAACTGGAGAAGAAATATGCTTAAATTGTTTAAGGGCATGTAGTAAATGCCATGGTTTAACACAAGAAAAAAATTTCAAAATATCAAGAAACGGAAGTAAAATATGTCAAAAGTGTATCGCAGAGGAAAACAGAAACACAATAATTAAAAAAATTTTTGAATAAAAAACCTTTTAAAGGCAAATTATTACAATTAACTATGGCTTTCAAAATTAACGTAGCACATAACGGAAAAACATATAAGTTAGAAACAGAAGATGAAAATATAGTTGGACGAAATATCGGAGATGAAATTGATGGTGCAGAATTTTCAAAAGATTTAGAAGGTTATAAATTATTAATTACAGGTACAAGTGATAAAGCTGGTTTTTGTGGATTAGAAAGAATAAATGGACCTGGATTACACAAGGAACTTTTAAGTTATGAAACAGGAATGCATAAAAGAACAAAGAAAGAAGGCAAAAAAGAAAGAACAAATAAAACTCCAAATGGATTAAGATTAAGAAAAACAGTAAGAGGAAAGGAGATTTCTTTGCATACAGTTCAGATTAATACAAAGGTTGTAAAAGAAGGGACAAAGAAGTTTGATAGTTTTTTTGAAAAATCCGAAGATAATACAAAGACTGAATAAATAATATTTAAATAGTCTCATGATTTATCTATTTTGTAAAAGATGGTGAAAATATATAGTGTTGGTGGATATACTGAAGTCGGTAAAAACATGACTGTTATAGAATTGGAAGATGATGCTTTTCTTATAGACAACGGACTTTATCTACCTGCAATTGTAGGAATGCAAGAAGGTGAAAAAAATATGACTGAAAAAGGTCTAAAAAGAATTGGAGCTCTAGCAGACGATAGTGTAATAAAAAATTTACGAGAAAAAGTAAGAGCACAATTTATTGGACATGGACACCTTGACCACGTCGGTGGAGTGCCATTTTCTTCTGACAAATATAACGCACCAATTTATGGAACACCTTTTACTATTGAGATTTTAAAAAGTCTATTAGCAGATAATAACTTGTTGCTAAAAAACAAATTATGCTCCGTCAAACCAGATACCGTTTTTACGGTTCAAGGAAAGAAAAAACAATATAGAGTAGAATTTATAGGAGTAACACACTCTATTTTACAAACAGTAATTATAGCAATTCACACCAATGAGGGAGTTATTTTATATTGTAATGACTTTAAATTAGATCCAACCCCCGTCTATAATTCTAAAACAAACATAAAAAGATTAAGGGAAATAGGAAAGGAAGGAGTTTTATGTATGATAGTTGACTCTTTATATGCTGACACTGAAAGAAAAACACCAAGTGAAAAAATTGCTAGAGCATTATTAGACGAAATTATGACACCAGAACATATTGGTAATGGGGGATTGGTAGTAACATCTTTTTCTTCTCATATCGAGAGATTAAAAAGTATAGTCGATTTCGGAACACGAATGAATCGTAAGATTATATTTTTGGGTAGAAGTCTAGATAAATATTGTAGAGCAGCACAGACCTGTGGTTTAGCAGATTTTACAAGGGGTATACAAGTTTCCAGATATAGAAGTCAAGTAGAATCTGTACTAAAAAAGGCGATGAAAAATAAAAGCGAATATTTATTAGTTTGTACTGGACACCAAGGAGAACCAGGAGCAGTATTAGAAAGAATTAGTCGTGGAGATTTACCTTACAGAATTGAACAAAAAGATAGTATTATTTTTTCATCAAGTGTAATTCCAACAAATGTAAATAGAGAACAATTTTCTAAAATGGAAAACAGATTAAAAAAATATAAACCAAGAATTTACAGAGATGCCCACGTTTCAGGTCACGCAAGTCGAGAAGATTTAAGAGATTTCTTAAAACTACTTACACCACGACACGTAATTCCATCACATGCAGATCCAAATAAAATAGAAAGAATGATGGATTTGTTAAAAGAAGAAAATTATAAAAGAGGAAAGAATGCTCACTGCGTCATGGACGGAGGAGTTCTTAAAATATAATGTTCAAAAAAAAGAAAATCGAAGAAAAGATACCAGAAATAAAAACTTCTGAAAACAACTTGAATGACGAAACAAAAGAAATAGCATCTGGAATAAAAAATGCTCTAGAGAGAGGAGAATCTCTTGAAAAAGCAATGCAATCTTTTGCAAATGCAAATTATAATATAAATAATATTATGCTAGCAGCCGATTACATAACAAAAAATGCTAGTCAACAAATCAAAGAAACTCAATCAATCAATAAGACAACACAAAAACCAATTCAAAAAGAAAAAAATTTGACAAAGGAAACAGGCAAAAAAATATTAGGTATGAAAAAAAATGTATTCATTATTGTAATTATTATATCAATTGTTTTTTTAGTGGGCGCATTAATTCTTGGACTTAACTGGAATAACTTTCTTTCTTTTTTTAACAAATAATAATGGAAATATTATATCACTTAAACAACAAGGTACCAATACAGATACGAATACAATAAGTACAGACATTATCCATCCGAACCAACCACTAACAGCAGTAAAACTAACCAAATAAAATAAACTTGCGAATACTGAAACAAACACATGGAAAGAATGTGGTAACTTAGTATTCTTTACAAACATTCCAAGTAATATTCCAACAAAGGCCGAACCAATAATTAATAATGGATGTTCTATTATTGGAAAATGTAAATGAGGAGCAAATCCGAAAGCTGCTGCACCAAGATATGGAAAGACAACATCACTTAGAGTACCAATAAAAATTGAACCCACAAACCCAATTAAAAAAGTTTTCCATATCGATTTATCATATTTATAAAAAACAATAGTAGTTGCTAGAGCAGAAAGTGCTACATGTAAAATATGAAACGATTCAAAAACGCTTTCTGTATATAAAAAATCT
>CAYXZJ010000004.1:0-43438 GCA_964470085.1 Candidatus Woesearchaeota archaeon | reverse complement strand
CACTTAATAAAAAAAGTGGAAAAGATGCTACTCATAAAAAATTTTAATTTTAATTAACTTTAAATAGTGTATATATTAATTTGTTATATGGCATCAACACCTCCTGGAGCACAAAAAATGAAAATAGATTATGTCGTTGACAGAAAAGTCTATGATTCTTTTGTTAAAACATGCAGTCATAAAGGATTTGCTCCACAAGTTATAGTTGAAAGGATGATGAGCAAATTTGTAGAAAAGGGTCAAATTTAATTATAATTGATGAACTTTTTCTAAAATAATAATTTATTTCACTATCTAAATTATTTTAAACGATTTTTATCTTATTTATCTATGGTAGTTTTAACCCCTGGTATGCAACAATATATGAAAGTAAAAAATGAACACCCAGATTGTATCATTTTTTTTAGAATGGGAGATTTCTATGAAACTTTTTTTGATGATGCAAAATTAATAGCGAAAGAATTGGAGATAACTTTAACAGCTAGAGGAAAAGATGACTCAAAGGCTCCACTTGCGGGTATACCTTATCATGCAATTGAACCATATTTAGCGAAAATTGTAAAAAAGGGGTACAAAGTTGGAATTGTAGAACAAGTTGAAGATCCAAAACTTGCAAAGGGATTGGTAAAAAGAGAACTTGTAAGAATAATTACGCCGGGAACAATTGTTGAAAACACAATTCTAGATCGTGGAGAAAATAATTATATTGCTTGTGTTCATTTTAATGAAGATAAAATAGGATTCTCTTATTGTGATGTATCTACTGGAGAATTCAAAACTTGCGAACTTTTCGAAAAAGATTTTTTGGGAGAAATAAATAGAATTTCTCCTACAGAAATAATTGTTGCTAAATCAAGGATGAATAATAAATTTGTTGGACTACTAAAAGAAAGAGAGTTTGCAATAAGTGAATTTGATGATTTTCGTTTTTTCTTAGATAACGCAAAAGATGTTCTACAAAAACATTTTCAAACATTAAACCTTGAAGGATTTGGATTATTTAGCGATTTACTTACACAGTCTTCGGGAGCGTTGTTTAGTTATATTAAAGAAAAACAAATGAATGACTTAAAACACATTAACAAAATTAACGTATACAACTTAAATGATTTTATGTTTTTGGATAATGCTACAATCAAAAACTTGGAATTAATAAAAAATATCGCTTCAAAAAACGATAACGCAACCCTACTTACTGTTCTTGATAAAACCATAACGTCTATGGGAAAAAGACTTTTGAGAAAATGGATTGTTTCTCCTTTAATTAATAAATCTGAAATTGAGAAAAGACTAAATGGAGTTGAAGAACTAAAAGAAAATTTAATTTTGAGATATGATTTAAGAGAATTACTAAAGAATGTATACGATATAGAACGATTAATTGGTCGTGTTAGTTTCGGAAATGCGAACCCAAAAGATGTTATTTCTTTAGGCAATTCGTTAAAAAGTATCCCAAAACTAAAAGAATTACTTCAAAAATGTAATAGTGAAATATTTGAAAGATACAAAAATATTCCTGATTTAACTGAAGCAAGAGATATAATTTTGAATTCCATAAAAGAAGAACCAAGTACATTATTAAAAGAAGGGAACATAATAAGAACTGGATATAATTCAGAGTTAGACGAATTGCGAATTTTAAGTCGTGATGCAAGAACTTATCTAGCAGAAATAGAAGAGAAAGAAAGGGATAAGACTGGAATAAAAAATCTAAAAATAAAATATAACAAAATAATTGGATATTTTATTGAAGTTACAAAAAGCAATTTAGATTCAATTCCTGAATATTTTATTCGTAAACAATCACAATTAAATTCTGAAAGATTTGTAACTGAGGAATTGAAAGAATTAGAAATAAAAATTTTAGGAGCTCAAGATAGAATTTACGAAATTGAATTTAATTTATTTATAGAAATTTTAGAGAAAATAAAAAAATATATTAAAGAAGTTCAAGATGTATCTAATGCTATTGCAGTAATTGATTGTATTGGTTCTTTTTCTATTATTGCACAAGAAAAAAATTATTGTAAACCTGTACTTAATTCAGATTCTAGAATAGAATTATGTGAGTCAAGACATCCTGTTGTTGAAGCTTTCAGCAACGTAGATTTTATTTCAAATGATTGTTACTTAGATAATAACAATAGAACTATGATTATTACTGGACCTAATATGGCTGGAAAATCAACGTATCTAAGACAAATTGCATTAATTTCTTTAATGGCTCAGATGGGTTCATTTGTTCCCGCAAAATATGCTAATTTGTGCGTAGTTGATCGTGTTTTTAGTAGAATTGGAGCATATGATGATTTGGTAAATCACCAATCTACTTTTATGGTTGAGATGAATGAAACTGCAAATATATTGAATAATGCCACGAGTAAAAGTTTAATTATATTAGACGAAATTGGAAGAGGAACATCGACTTTTGACGGTGTAAGTTTGGCTTGGGCTATTGCAGAATTTTTAAATAATGAAACAAAATGTAAGACTCTTTTTGCTACACATTATCATCATTTAAACAAATTAGCAGACAAATTCGAGGGAATAAATAATTTTAATATTGCAATCGAGGAACAAAATGATAAAATATTATTTTTAAGAAAAATATTGAAAGGTGGAACCGATAAAAGTTATGGTATACAGGTTGCTAAACTCGCTGGATTACCAGAAGAAGTAATTAATTGTGCTAAAAATGTTATGAATTTAATCGAGGTAGAAGATCATTTGGGAGATAAAGTGGCTAAATCTAACAATGTAAAAGTAGAATCGAATGTGGATTTTGATATTGCAAAAATAAAACAAGAAGTTTCTGATGAATTAAAAAATAAGTATACTAATGAATTAAACGAATTGTTGAGGAAAATAAATGGCAATTAGAATTTTGGATGAAACAACTGTAAATAAAATTGCAGCTGGAGAAGTAATTGATAGACCTGTAAGCGTTGTGAAAGAATTATTAGAAAATTGTTTTGATGCTGGAGCAGAATATGTCAAACTAGAGGTAGATAACGGTGGAATTGATAGAATTAAAGTTACAGATGATGGTTGCGGTATGGATAGAGATGATTGTATACTTTCAATAAAAAGACATGCTACATCCAAAATTAGTTCTGATGTTGATTTGTTTAATATCAATTCTTTTGGTTTTCGTGGAGAAGCGTTAGGTTCTATTTCTGAAGTTTCAAACCTAAAAATAATAACTAAAAAACATGAAGATGAAACTGGAACTTTGATGGAATCTGTTGGAGGGAAAATACAAAATATAGAACAAACAATCTGTAAAAATGGGACTAGTATCGAGGTCACAAATTTATTTTTTAATACTCCTGTAAAAAAAGATTACCTAAAATCTTCCGAGTTTGAATTTCAACAGATACTTAAAATTGTTTCTAAATACGCATTAATAAAAAAAGATACAACCATTATCCTAATTCATAACGGAAAGGAAATAATTAATTCTCAAAAAACTGATAATTTTCTTAATAATGTAATTTTCGTTTTGGGTGTAGATGTTGGTAGAAATTTAATTGAAATTAACTATAAACAAGATAATATTGCTGTTGAGGGATTTATTTCCAAACCCAGTTTAACTAGGGCTGATAAAACGGATCAATCAATATACGTTAATCAAAGATATGTAAAAGATAAAAATATAACTGATGCTGTATACGACGCATACAAAACATTACTTTTCATAAATAGACACCCTATTTTTGTTTTAAGTATTAAAATTAATCCATCAATTATTGATGTTAATGTTCATCCGAATAAGGAATTTGTGAAATTTAAAGATGAAAAAGAAATTTATAATGTGGTATACAATGCCGTAAAATCTACCTTAGTAAAAACGAATTTGGTTGTTGAAACTACTTTTGACAAGGAATACAATATTAAACCAATTAATTCATATAATTTTTCTTCTGACAAACAAACAAATTTATTTAATGAATATAATGCTAAGATTGAACGAAATTTATTAGTAAAAGATTCTGAAATTATTCCTCATGATATAGAAAATAATATTTTTGGAAAATTAACTATTCTTGGACAAATTAATAAAACATTTATTATTTGCGAAAGTGAAGATGGTTTAGTTGTATTTGATCAACACGCAGCTGAAGAACGAGTAAATTATGAAAATTTTATGAAAAAATTCAAAGAAAATGCAATAAAAAAACAACAATTATTAGATGGGAAAATTTTAGATTTAAATCCTGAACAAAAACATGTAGCGTTTTTATTTAAGGATTTTTTAAATTCAATCGGATTTGACTTTGAAGATTTTGGACAAAACTCTGTAAAACTTTCTACAATTCCGGAAGTCTTTAACCGTTTAAAGTCGACTCTTTTTGTTGATATATTAAATGAATTGTTAAAAGAAAAGGAATCTATTTTAACTAATGAGATCGAGGGTAGAATAATTAAATTTTCATGTCGGGCAAGTGTTAAAGCAGGAGACGAATTAACCAAAGATGAAATGTATAAATTATTGAAAAACTTAGAAAAATGTGAGAATCCTTTTTCTTGCCCTCATGGAAGACCTACGAGTATTAAATTAACTGTTTCAGAATTAGAAAAGAAGTTTAAAAGAACTGGTTGGTAAATAAAAAAAAGAGGACGACTTTGTACCTTCCCATCGTAGACAGTACAAGTACAAACGTAACAAGCTTAACTTCTGTGTTCGGAATGGGAACAGGTGTTTCCAAGTTACTATGGCCGTCTAAAAATATGAAGAAAATCTACCTTTATAAAGATTTCTAGTACTTCTTGAATTTGTTTACTAAAGGTAATGCGTCGCTGTGTCCTAATATTTGAGCTCTGCAACACATTCTAGTCAAACCTAGTGCGTCCAATGCATCTTTTTGAGATTTACCGTCTTCTATAAATTTCTTGTATTTTTCGTACATTTGTCCGATTGGCTTTCCACAACTAAAACATCTAACTGGAATTATCATGAATAGAGAGCGAAATTTTACTTTATAAAGTTTTAGTTTGCTTTCACAAAACTTATATATTTAATTTATTATTTTATTGTATGGTTACTAATGATAAAAGAGGAGAATTTATAATAAATTTGACTCCTAACAATAAAGGTTTTTTTGTTAAATTGTCTAATCCTTTATCTGCTTTAAATTTTTCAAAATCTTTAGACGTAAAAAAAATTTTTTCAAAAGAAAAGGCTAAAATATTATTTACTTTAAAAAAATTTAAACCTTCATCTATTTATGAGTTGGCAAAAATTCTAAATAGAGATTTCTCGGCTGTGTATAATGACTTGAAAATATTACAAAGTTTTGATATTGTTTCGTTTGAGAAAAAAAAGATTGGTAATAAAGAAAGTCTTATTCCCGTTTTAAATTGCGATAACATTAATATTGTAATAAAATTAAGATAATTGAGGTTCTAACCAATTTTTTATTGCACTTTCTGGTTCTGCTCCGACAAATTCACTTGCTACTTTTCCGTTTTTGAATAATTTTACTGCTGGTATACTCATAATTCTATAATTGTTTGCACATTCTGAATTCTCTTCTATGTTAACTTTTGCTAGTATAAATTTTTTATCCATTTCTTTTGATATGTTTTCTAAAATTGGTTTTAATATCATACACGGTCCGCACCACGGAGCCCAAAAATCTACTAAAACTGGAATTTGTTTTGATCGTTCAATTACTTCAGAATTAAAATTATCATCGTTTACATCTATTTCCATTTTACAATAATCCTTCTTTTTCCATTGCCTTTGAAATTTCATCGAAAGCCTTCAATTTTTCCTTTATACCCGTAGAACCGAATCCTTTTTCTCCTCTTTGAGTTTCACTTAATGTTTCTACAACTTTTATTTTTACTCTTGCAACAGGTAATATTATCATTTGTGCGATTCTCATTCCTTCTTCTATTTCTACTTCTTCTTCTCCCATATTAATTAAGACAATTGAGACTTCTCCTCTATATGCTGGATCAAAAGTTCCTGCTGCTGTATGGACATTCATATTACTTACAATTCCTGCTCTATCTCGAATTAATCCTACGTATCCGTCTGGTATTCTCATTTTTATACCTGTTTTTATTATCTTTTGTTCCATTGGTTTTAACGAAACCGTTTCACATGCTTTTAGATCTAAACCTATATCACTATCTAAAATATACTCAGGTGCAGAAATGTCTTTAGACATCTTTTTTACCTCAAGAACTAGTTCAGAACTATTTTTTACAACCGATGTTTTTTGTTTTGGAGTCTTTATTATTTGTAATTTTTCAATCGGTTTTTTTACACTTTTTTTTATTGTTTTCTTAGAATCTGTCTTCGTCACCATCTTAGATTATTAATGTTTGAAGTGTATTTAAATGTTTAGTTAAAATTTTATTTGACATTATAAAGTAATCATTGATTAATGGTAACACATAGGAAAACTTATAAATTCTATTTTCATTGTGTTAATATGGGAATAGGATTTGGTAATGAAAGTGACGATAAGTCAGATATATATTCTTCATTTATAGGTAAACCTGGACATTATAGTTGTGGAAATTTTGGTGTAACTGGGGTTTTAAGAGAAGTTAATAGAAAAGATGGTTATTTTTCAGTACAACCATCTATTGTACTTTATGGAGAATTGGGAATAAGGTTAGAAAAAGAAATACCCACAGTTGTTAGTATGCTTCCCGGAAATAGCATATCAGTAAGGCCACTACAACAAGGTGATCTTGAAACTATAATTATAGAAGCCAGAAATAAACAAAAGAAAAAAATAATTTATTAATTTATTTCCTGTTATTTAATTTTGCTAATATTTTTAAGTATTAAAAATTAAAATAGAAATATTTATAATATTTTTATTTCTTATTACATAATTGATAGTTTAATTGAAAAACTTAATGACTTTTTAGGGAGAGCAGCTTTAGCCACTTATGCTGGTGGTGGCGTTAAGTTGGATCCTAAAGAAGCTGAACTAGGCATGAAAGACTTACCGTATGGTAAACCCGAAGATGAATGGTATTACAAGGATAGTTATGGTGGTTTTTTTCAATCGTGGGGTAGAGAAATTGTTTGGCATAATCAAAAACCTTTTTGGGCTCAAGTTTATGGTGGCGGTATGGAACCAGAATATCATGGAGACGCTGAATTTGTTCATCAAACTTTTGAATTTCTAAAAAAAGCGATGTCTATGGGTGATAAGATAAAATCCTTTCAACCAAGAGGACCTAAAGCATTTGATGATGGAGATTGAAAATACACTTGTTCTACAAAGGGAAATATAGAAAGATTTAGTAGGTATGAAGAAATAATATTCAAAGGTAAAGTTGTTTTTACTCATAATTTTGCTGGTGGATTATATGTTGATATGTGATAAAAAACATTAAAACATATTTTTTATTTGATAATAAATCTTTTCATTTCTTCAATTATTCTTTCAAAATGTTTTTAATGTCATTTCCACCCTCTTTTTTATGGAAACTACTCAAAGAATTCGTCAACCAATTGTGACGGTTTGTGGACATGTTGATCATGGAAAGACTTCGATACTAGATAAAATTAGAGGAACTTTTATTCAGGAGGGTGAAGCCGGAGGAATTACACAGAAGATTTCGTTCACTACGTTGCCTAAAGAATCTATTGAAAAAAATTCTGGCGAAATTCTAAAAAAATTTAATATTCCTTTGAATATTCCTGGAATTCTTTTTATTGATACTCCTGGACATGCTGCGTTTACTAATTTGAGAAAAAGGGGTGGAGCTTTAGCCGATATTGCAATAGTTGTAATTGATATTAATGATGGAATAAAACCACAGACGGCAGAAGTTCTGCAAATTTTGAGATCGAATAAAACACCTTTTATCATTGCTTTAAATAAAATAGATAATATTTCTGGATGGAGGACCTCAGAATCTTTACACTCTTTTGAGTCCGTTGAACATCAAGCTTTTACTGCTAAAGAATTATTTGACGAAAAGTATTATACTTTGGTCGGTGCTTTGAATTCATACGGAATAAATCCTGAACTATATTACAAAATTAGAGATTTTACAAAAAACGTTGCAGTTGTTCCTTGTTCGGCAAAAACTGGTGAGGGAATTTCAGAAATTATCGCAATGATTACTGCACTTGCTCAGAAATTTTTAACAGACAAAATAGAAGTTTCAAAAATTGGTCGTGGCGTTGTATTGGAAGTAAAAAAAGAAAAATCTATGAGTTATTTAGAATGTATACTTTATGATGGACAATTAACAACGAAGGATGAAATTGCAATTGCATCTTTTGATGGTGTTATTCGAACAAAGATTAGAAATATTCAAGAGGCGCTACCATTAAACTCTGGGTTTAAAACGGTTGATTCGGTTGAAGCTGCCGCAGGTATAAAATTACAAATAAACGAAAAAGATGACATTTTATCTGGTATGCCATTTGAGGTTATTAACGATAATTTTGATGAAATTAAAGAACGATTTATCGAAGAAATTTCAGACACTGTTTCAACAGATGGAATTGGTATCTGTGTAAAAGCTGATTCTTTAGGAAGTTTAGAGGCATTATTGATTTTATTAAGACAAAATAGTATACCTGTTCTTAGTGCATCAATTGGCCCTATCTCAAAAAAAGATATATTTTTTGTAAACTCTTTAGAGGGTTTAGATAGAATTATTCTTGGATTTAACGTCGGACTTGGAGATGTGGAAGACTTAGTAGAATTAAAAACTATTAAAATTTTAACAAATCCTATTGTTTACAAATTAATTGAAGATCTACAATTTTGGAGAGATGCAAAACAAAAAGAAATTGACCGACAGAAATTAGAAGAACTCCCAAATATTTGTAAATTTACTATTTTAGATTTTGTTTTCAGAAATTCAAATCCTGCAGTTTTTGGGGTTGTTGTAGATGGTGGGGTTTTAAGAAAAAATTTGAATTTCATTAATTCGTCTGATGTTAAAATAGCTCAAGTAAAAGATATTCAACTTGAGAAACAATCAGTTCCTGAAGCAATAAAAGGACAAGAGATTGCAATTTCAATGCCTGGAATTAATTTTGAAAGACAATTAGTTGTTGGGGAATCTTTGTATACCAACCTTGGAGAATCACAATATCGGAAATTCAAAGAGTATAGAGATTTGTTAACTTCGGAAGAAAAATCTATATTAAAAGAGATTGCTGAAATAAAAAGAAAATCTGTTTCAACTTGGGGAATCTAATGAAAACTAGATTTGAATCATACAATGTAAGAGGTTTACCTGAAGGTTGCAAATATTGTTTGCGTGGAGAAAAACTCGTTCTGTTCGTTGGAGGAAAATGTTCTCGAGCTTGCTGGTATTGTTCTTTAAGTAATTTTAGAAAAAAATCTGATGAATGTTTTGCAAATGAAAGAACTGTTAAAGAAGATATAGATTTAATTAATGAAGCAAAAGAATCAAATGCAAGAGGGGCTGGAATTACTGGTGGAGATCCACTTGTATACTTTGAAAAAACATTAAGATATTCTAAATTATTAAAAAAAATATTTGGGAATAAATTTCATATTCATATTTATTTACCATTAAATTTAGTTTCAAAAGAAAAAATTAAAAAATTAGAACCATTTATTGACGAGTTTAGATTCCATCCCAATTTTTTAATTAATAAAGAAATTGATTACGGGGAAATAGAAAAAATAAAAATGGTTTCTCAAATTTGTGGAAAAAATAGAGTTGGATTAGAACTTCCTATGATGCCAGAAAAAACAAATGATATTTATAATTATGTTATTAAATTAAGAGGATATGTTTCTTTTCTTAATTTAAACGAGTTCGAAATTTCTGAGACTAATTTTAAAACTATTACAAAAAAATATTCTTTAAATGAAGATACGTATACGATTAGAAACTCAATTAGTGAAGGACAAAAATTAATTGAAATGTTAAAAAAAGAAAAAATAAAAATCCACTTATGTTCAGCGAGAACAAAAGATGGATATCAATATGTTAACAGACTTAAAAAACATAATATTATGCCATATGGGAAAAGATTGTCCGATGGAAACGTCGCATATTTTGTGATATATTCAAATAATGTAAATAAAGATTTGAAAATCATTTCTAATATTACCAATAAGTTTGTGTTAGATAAAAATCGATTTATTCTTTCAAAATCGTCAGTTAGAAAATTATATAACAAAACAAATTTAAAGATAGAAAAAATAATTGAACCTCCTGTTTGGAATGCTGATTATATGGAAAGAACTGAATTATAGGTGTCTTTCTAGCATTCTAAAATATTTTTCTGCATTTTCTTCGTTTATTGAACGATTTTTAGGTAATAGAAAAAACGTATTTTCTCTTGGACCTTCTTCTATTTTTACTTTTCCCTTCATGCCGTGTTTTATTCGTCGATAATCATTGATTTTTACGAAACTTGATATGTGCGAAATTAGAATTTGTTCATTTCTGTATTCTTTATTGAATAACATATAGAATATTGGGATTTCGTATGAACTCTTTAAATTGGTTGGAAAATAAAAACATAGGTCGTCATTAATTTGTAATTTGTATAGTTCTTTTATATCATCATTTACAATATCTTCAACACTCAGAGATCTCATTTTAAGCTAAGTAACTTGTAGATTTATCAGACAATGCAGACTTTGCACTTCTCAAATATTTTTGTTCAATTTGTTTATATCTTTCTTCGTCAGACTTGCTTACACTTGGTAATACTTTATCCATTGCTTTTTCAAAGTGTTTCATTGTTATTTCTGAGCATTCTATATTTTCTCTTAATGCTAACATCCCAGCTTCCCTACATAAATTTTCAATATCTGCTCCGGTATACCCTTCTGTTTTTTCAGATAATTCTTCTAATACTTTTTTCTTATCTTTTATTGGCATATTCTTTGTGTGGATATCAAATATTTGTGCTCTTCCATCTTTTTGTGGAATTGGGACATAAACAATTCTATCGAATCTTCCTGGTCTTACAATTGCAGGATCTAAAATATCTGGTCTATTTGTTGCTCCAATAACAATTACGTTTGATAAGGTTTCAATTCCATCCATCTCTGCTAATAATTGATTTAATACGTTTTCTGTTACTTTAGTTCCCGTTTCTACACTTCCTCTTTTACTAGCAATTGCGTCGATTTCATCGAAGAATATTACACATGGTGAAACTTGTCTTGCTTTCTCAAATATTTTTCTTACTCCTTCCTCGCTTTTTCCTACCCACATCGAAAGTAAGGATGGACCTTTTATTTGTATAAAGTTTGCCTCGCTTTCTTTTGCTACCGCTTTTGCTAAAAGTGTTTTGCCTGTTCCTGGTGGGCCGTATAATAAAACTCCTTTTGGAGGTCTTATTCCTATTCTTGAAAAACTTGTTGGAAATTTTAATGGCCATTCTATTGCCTCTCGTAATTCTTGTTTTGAGTTTTCAATTCCACCAATATCATCCCATCTTACATCTGGAGTTTCTACTAATACCTCTCTCATTGCAGAAGGTCTAACTACTTTTAATGCTTCTGCAAAATCTTTATCTGTTATTTTTAATTCGTTTAAAACTTCTGTTGGAATTTCTTTATCTTCATCAAGATTAAATTTGTGGACATTTCGTCTTAACACACACATTGCGGCTTCTTTTGTTAATGATTGCAAATCGGCGCCAACAAACCCGTATGTTTTTTCTGCTAATTGTTCTAAATTTACATCTTTTGTTAATGGCATATTTCTTGTATGTATTTTCAAAATTTGGAATCTACCATCTTTATCGGGTACAGATAATTCTACTTCTCTATCAAATCTTCCTGGACGTCTTAATGCTGGATCAATTGCATTTTGTCTATTTGTTGCACCAATAACAACAACTCGTCCCCTCGACTGAAGACCATCCATCATAGTTAATAATTGTGAAACAACTCTTTTTTCTACTTCACCATTTCCATCTTCTCTTTTTGGTGCAATTGCATCAATTTCATCTATGAATATAATTGATGGAGAATTTTTTTCTGCATCTTCGAATATTTCTCTAATTTTCTTTTCACTTTCACCGTAAAATTTACTCATAATTTCTGGGCCATTAATTACGATAAAATTTGCATCACTTTCATTTGCAACTGCTCTTGCTAAAAGCGTTTTACCCGTTCCTGGTGCTCCGTATAATAAAACTCCTCTTGGAGGTTCTATTCCTAATTTTTCAAATATTTCTGGTCGTTTAAGTGGAAGTTCAACCATTTCTCTAACTTTTTTTACTTCACTTGTTAGTCCACCAATATCTTCATATGTTATTTGTGGGATATTCTCTTCTGTTATATCAACTGCTTTATTACTAAGACTTATTTGTGTGTTTTCAGTAATTATACATGGTTGAGATGGCATAGTTGAAACAACAACAAATCTAACTTGTGAAACCCCTCCCATATTCATTGGGAGGCCTATTCCATTTAATCCCATTTGATTAAATATGTCACCGAAAATATCACCCAAATCTTCATTCATAATGTCTCTTCGTTTTTGAGTTCCACCAAGAACTATTATATCGCCTTTGTTTACTGGTTTACCTAATAGTGCGGACTTGAAACGTTCAGGGTCTCCCTGTACTTGTATTCCTTGTTGAGCTGGTGCAATTGTTAATTTCTTTGCTTCAACAATGTGGAATTTTTTAACTAAAACTTTATCTCCAATTCCCGTCTTTGCATTTTTCCGTGTTATACCATCTATTCTTATAATTTGTTCTCCGCTGTCAGATGGATAACCATAATCCACAATAGAATAAGTTTCCCTTTCACCTTTGATTGAAATAATATCTCCTCTATCTAATCCTAACTTCTTCATAGTAGAAGGATCAATTCTTGCAATACCTTTGTAAGCGTCGTCTTGTAAAGACTCCACTACTCTTAATTTTATTTCTTTAATCTCTGCCATTTTCAAAGTATAGTGATAATCTATCCATATCTTCTATGCACATATTCACCATTTCATTTAGTTCATGATCATTCATAAAATCAATGATCTCTCGTGGTATACTCACCGCGTAACTGTTTCCTATGAATCGTAATTTTACTTTAAAGTGTTTTCCCTTTAATTTTTTAAACTCTTCATAGTTTCTTAAATCTTCTGGATGTAATATTTTATTTGAACATTTTGGACATTTCAACATCCTGATTTTAAATCCATCTTTTACCAATGTTGTTAGTAACATTTTTTCATTACAATCTTTACACAACACTGTATTCTCGAAAATATCCATGTATATACAGTATTGTATATACTTTATAAAGATTACTATATTGTAATCACATTAATATTTTTCTATTTTAAGCTTTTTCCCCTCTTGGGCTAACATTACTACACAACAACGTTCGTCTTTTCCGCCAACTATATATTTTTTATCTGAGACTTTATTTATTTCCAATAATAATTTATTTGCATATTCTACTAGTTCCTTAAACCAGGGTTGTTTATCATATCCCATTCTACTTCTAGAATATCCAACACTCTTGAATCCTTTAATATGAACAAAATCTGGGTTCGCTTTTTTTATTAACGCGGCATATTCTGGCAAATGCTCTTCTTTCATATTATTTAAATTATTTAATTTGGGTGTTTCTCCTTCTCCTACTTTTACAAGTGTCATTCTTATTACTCTACGAACTTTACCTTCTAGAGAATTAACGACTTCTAATGTTTTTTGAAATCTTTCCCACGCATCTTTATTACACGAGTTATGCCATTTATTAAATAATTCTTTATTTGAAGCATTGGTTGAAATTGTAATTTGAGTTGGTAATTCTTCTTGTTTAAAATTTTTAATTACTTCAGGATTTTGGCCATTTGTTACTAAAAAACTTACAGCACCACGTTTTCTTATTTCTTTAAACATTTCTCCTAATCTTGGATAAATTGTAGGTTCTCCACATAAAGACATAGTATAAAGCATCGGTGTTTTTGCTTCTTCAAATATTTTTTTATCTACGTTTTTGTTTCCACCAAATCCTTCTAATAATTCAGTTCTTTTTTTTACTACATTATTTAAAATTTCTATTGGATCGTCAATTTCTGGAATTGTTTTTCCAAGGTTCAACTCGATTGGTCTCCAACAATGCACACAAGAATTTTCACACCACATAACTGACGGAGTCATTTCACAACAGCCACTACTTTTTATTCCGTAGAATTTTTCCTTCCAACATCCACGATCTCCCCTTATTGCGTTTTTTGTCCATCTACAGATTTGAACAGCAGAATGATTTCCGACAATACCATAATGCATTTTTTCTAATTTCTTTTTTACTTCGTCTGGTAACATTATTTTACTAGAAATATAATCATTTTAAACCTTATTAAAGAATTCCAGTTATTCCGAAAAGCCAGAAAACCATCATTGCAACGAAAATTCCTAGAATACATTTTCCAGTAATATTAACAATTGTTTTTGCCTTTTCGTCTCCTGTGAATTTTCCTATTGCTAACTCTAAGAATCTTCCACCATCTAAAATCCCCCATGGTAACATGTTGAACAAACCAACTAACAAGTTAACAATCATAATCCACCATAATAGATAATAAATGAAATAAGCAACGTCTTTATTGATTATTGTATTATATTCATCTTCGTCTAATGTTAACATTATCTTTGATAATATTAAGTTTATTCCCGTTTTTTGTGTTTCATATTTTCCTACTCCCAAATATGCTTTTGATGGATCATCTGGATGAGAAGAAAATGTAATATTATATTCAAATATTTGTCCATCTTTTTCAGTTCCTAATATCGCTGAATCTCCTGGTTTATAAGATAATAAAACCTGTGATAAACTTTCTTGGCTATATACACCGAAATCGTCTACACGTTTTATTGTTCCTTGTACTTGGTTTCTAAATGCTGGGGTATCTGTGTAAGCATAAAATAAACTATTGTCTTCTATTAATTCGACGTTTGTTGAGTTTATGAAATAAAAACTGTCTCCAACTTGTATTTTTGCAAAATCTCCTTCGATTGTTATATTATCTATGTATGAAGAATTCAAAACTGCTGTCGAATATGTATTAAATGTGTATCCTGATGGTTGAAAAAATATTTCGGTAAAACCTAACATTAGTAAAAAGAATAATAAAAAAACTAAAACATTTGCAAAAACTCCTGCCCCTAATGCGGCCATTTGGTCTATTCGTTTTTTCTTTCTAAAATCTTCGTCGTCTTGTTCTACAAAGAAACCTAAGATTGGACCTAAGAACATCATTCCTGTTGATTTAATTTTTGTCTTTGAATATCTCATTAAAATTCCGTGGAAACCTTCATGACAAATGCTAACAGTTATTATAGCTAATATAAAGTATATAAAATAGAATGGAGGAAAATAACTTTTCATTCCAAATAATTCTGGGAAATATGGTATTAATGGTGCAATTGGTGGAGCTTTAACTTGATCCGTTATTGTCGGGTTTGTTATATATATTATCAAACTTTGAATCAACAATGTAACCATTGTTACCATTAACATAAAGCCTACTGCGATAATAACATATCTTAAAAAACTAATTAATTTGTGGTGTTTTTTATCAAATTTATCCATAAACTTGATTCCTAGTTTTGTTCTGAACATAAAAATAATTCCATCACGTTCTGTTCTTTTTTTATTTTTAACTAATAATAATACAATCCCTATTATGAATACAACTAAAAAACACAAATCAAAAACTAAAAACTTTACCATTAATCACCTGTAGAAACCATGAAATCTTTTTTTATAAACCTATTTACCACTAGCAGACATTTCATCTAATATAGTCCTGCAATCTATTGTCATCTGTAATTCTTCGTTTGTTGGAATTAATAAAAACTTTACTTTTGAATTTGGTGTTGTGATTTCTCCTTGTACATGATTCTTATTCTTTTCTGCATCCAATTCAACATCCATAAATTTTAAGTGTTCAGCGACGTATTCTCTTAAAAGTGCATCGTGTTCTCCGATTCCTGCCGTAAACACAATTGCTTCAACTCCACCCAACTCAGCAATATAAGAACCAATTATCTTCAAAACATTGTGATAATACATTTTTAGAGCTCTTATTGCACCTGGGTGACCTTGTTTTGCACTAGTTTCTAAATCTCTCATATCATTAGATAATTCACTAACTCCCAACATTCCAGATTTTTTGTTTAATATTGTATCAACATCTTTGAATGTATATTTTTCTCTTTCTGCTACGAATGGGATTATTGCTGGATCAATTGAACCACAACGTGTTCCCATAATAAGTCCATCTAAAGGTGTGAATCCCATAGATGTATCGACGCATTTCCCTGCGTTTGTTGCACAAATACTTGCCCCGTTACCCAAATGACAAGAAATAACTCTAACAGTTTTTGAACCTAAAATTTCTATTGCCTTGTTTACAACATACTTATGGCTTGTTCCGTGAAATCCATATCTTCTAATTTTATATTTACAATACCATTCATAAGGAACTCCATACAAATAAGCGGTTTCATCCATTGTTGAGTGAAATGCTGTGTCAAAAACTGCAAATTGTTTTACAGATGCTGGCAAAAGATTTCTCATTATTTTTATTCCTCCAACATTCGAAGGATTATGTAATGGAGCTAATGGAGTATTCTCGTCCAATTTTTCAACTATTTCATCATCTAATAAAACTGTTTTAATAAAATTTGGGCCTCCGTGAACTATTCTATGAGCAACAAAAGAAATTCCATCCAATAATTCTTTCTCTTCTAATAATTCTGTCAATTTTTTGAATGCCTCATCGTGTTCTTTGAATATTATTTGATCATCCAAATACTTTTGTCCTCTATAATTATATTTCATTAAAGATTTTAGACTTCCTATTCCATCACAAATTCCAGACATTACACATTCGTCACCATCAAACACACTAAACTTAAGAGAACTTGAACCCGTATTGATTACTAAATTTTTCATAACATTATACTCTCTAATCTCCTTTAAAAAATTTCGCATTATTTAAAAAAGTTTATATATTATATTTATCATCAAACAATATGGCAAAGAGGTTGTATAGTAGCGAGACTGTAAATAAAAAGAAGAAATTCATTGTTTTTGCTATTGTATTTGCCTTGATTTTAGTAGCATCTGTTATTTTTATCACACTTACACATTACGACAAGTGTGATACTTGGGAATGTTTTAATGAAAATATTGCAGCTTGTACAAAAACTAAGTTTATTGGTGGAGAAGATATCATCTTTAAGTATATTATTTATGAAAAAACTAATGACGAATGTAGAATTAATGTTACTTTGTATGAAGGGGAGTTAAATAATCAAGATACATTATTATTAAAAGATAAATCTATGATTTGTAGTTTAGAGTCTGGAGTTGTAGCATTACCCGAATCTGACTTATCAAAATGTCATGGAGAATTAAAAGAATCTTTACAAGAACAGGTAATTAATGACTTATATACTTATTTAATTCAAAATTTAGGTCAAATAAACAAAAATATAGTTGACCCTTTAGGTATAATAAATGAATAAATCTATTATTAGAATTGGACCGGCTGGTGTTGGTCCAACAAAAGATATAATACGAAATCTTGAGGAATATTCTAAATTGAATTTAAAAGCAGCAGAAATTGAATTTACTTATACAATATATATAAGTGAAAAAGATACTAAAGAAATTCGTGAATGTGCACAAAAAAATAATATTAAATTATCTATTCATGCTCCTTATTTTATTAATTTAAACTCTGAAGATCCTGAAAAAATTGAATCTTCAAAAAAAAGAATATTACATTGTTGTGAAATTGGAAATTTATTAGGAGCTAAACAAATTGTTTTTCATTCTGGATTTTATTCAAAAAATAAGCCAAAAGAAACTTATGAAAACATTAAAATGGCCATTTTAGAGATTCAAGATACTATTAAAAAAAACAAGTGGGATGTAGAATTGGCACCAGAAATTATGGGAAAAATAAACGTTTTTGGTTCTATCGATGAAATTTCTAAATTGACAAAAGAAACTGGGTGTTCTTTTACAATTGACTTTGCCCATATACTAGCAAGATACAAAGAAAACATGTTAAACGAAGTAATTGAAAGTTTTCCTCAAAAAAATTGGCATTGTCATTTTTCTGGAATAGAGTATACTGAAAAGGGTGAAAAAAAACATATACCAACAAATAATAATGACTGGAAAAATTTATTATCTGTATTATTGAATTTAGATAAAAAGATAACTATAATCAATGAATCGCCTATACCTATTGATGATGCAATTAATGGAGTCAGAATATTAGAAAAAATTAGTTAGTTTTTTTTTGTTTTTCTTCTTCTCTCTTTTCTTTTTTTAATTTTTTTATTTCAGCCTTATCGTGTTTTGCTTCTTCTTCTGCACGAAGTTTAACTTCATCAATCTTTTCTAAAAAGGACTTTGCTTTATTAGGATTATCTCTTGTCATATTAAGAACATATAATACTTTTCTTAATATATCATCATAGCTCTCGCGTTTATTTTCTCTTAATTTTTCTATTCTATCTTTAGTTTCTTTTTGTAGTTTTATTGTTGTTATTCCCATTTTGTTGTTCCTTAAGTTTACAATAAAAAGTATACCACTGTATACTTTTTAAGCTTTTTTGTCATTGTATAATCATAACAAAATAAATAACTTTATAAAGATAATGAATGTTATGTGATTAACTAAATTTAATAAACACACAATGAAAAGTCAAAAATCTTTAATTTTTGTATGCGCTCTTGTAGCTTTATCTTTGATGAGTTTAGTTTCTGCAGCAGATTTAGCTGACACTACAACACTTACAACAGAATTTAATGGTGTTACATTAGGTACTGGTGTAGACCTTGTAATTGATAGTGAAGCTGAAGTAGAAGTTACTTTCAAAGCAGCAAAGAATGCAAGTGATGTAAAGATGAAGATCGAAGTTATGGGTGAATCTGACACAGTTTATGTTGGAGACATCATAGCTGGTAAAACATATAAAAAAGTTTTATCTTTAGATTCTTTATCTGGAATTGATGACTTAACAGAAGAATATACATTTTATGTATCTATCTTCAACAATGTTGATAAAACAGAGTTAAGTTATACAGTTACATTACAAAGAGAATCTTACGACTTAAGTGTATTATCTGCTGATTTTTCTTCAGTAGTTGAAGCAGGAAAAGTTTTCCCAATCTCTACTGTTTTGAAAAACGTTGGATACAATAATTTAGACGATGTTTATGTTGAAGCAAGTATATCTGAATTAGGTATAGTTACTAGACAATACATTGGAGATCTTGTTGCTCAAGACAACGATGATGAAGATGATACAAAAGAAGCAGTGTTATACTTAGAAGTTCCTAGTACAGCTAAGGTTGGTACTTATACTGTAAGCATAAAAGCTTATGATAGAAAAGGGGAATGTAAAGTTGCTGCTACAAAGTTAGTAAGTGTATCTGCATCTCAAGCTACAAACTTCATAACAACAGTAAAGAATCAAGATTTGACTGCAGGTAAAGGAACTTACGAGATCGTTGTTATAAATAATGGTAATATTGTTAAGGCATTACCTATTGCAACAATGTCTGGTAACGCTCTAGAAGTAAGTGCTCCAAACAGTGTTATTGTAGCTCCATACAGCTCTGAAGTTGTAGAAGTTGAAGTAGCACAAACTGCTAAGGCAGAAGTTGGAACATATACATTTACTACAACTATTGATGGACAACAATTAGTATTCACTGCAAACGTTGTTGGATCTACAACAATGTCTAGCTCTGTAATTGCTTTATTAGCTGTTCTTGCAATAATTTTCGTAGTATTACTTGTAGTTTTAGTAGTTTTGATTTCTAAGAAAGATAAACCTGTTGAAGAAGTTGAGACTAGCTACTATTAAATAAAATTTTGTTGGGTTATTCCCATTTTTATTCTTTTTTAATAATTTTTTATTTTAATAATATTTTTAAATTACTTTGTTTTTTATCATTAATGGATAAAATAAATTTCGGGTTTATTAATATCGATAAACCTATCGGACCAACTAGTTTTTCTGTGTCACATTTTCTTAAGCGAGAATTAAATTTAAATAAAACATCTCACTTGGGAACATTAGATCCTAATGTTACTGGAGTTTTACCAATTGCACTTGGAAGAGCATGTAAATTATCTAGTTTTCTTATGAGACATAATAAAACATATATTGGTATACTTGAAACTCATAAGGCAAATAAAATAGAGGATTTACAAAAAATAATTGATAAGGACTTTTCCGGAGAAATAACTCAAACACCTCCGCATAAAAGTGCTGTTAAAAGAGCACCTAGAAATCGTAGTGTGTATAAATGGGAATTACTTGAAGCGTTAAATGATAGAGATTTTTTATTTATTGCAGAAGTTGAGGGGGGAACTTATATTAGAAAACTTTGTAGTGATTTAGGAGAACTTGTCGGCGGTGCACATATGGCTGAATTAAGAAGAATTCAAGCTGGTGTTTTTTCGGAAAATTCTATGCATACATTATATGAATTTCAGGATGCTTTAACAAAATACAAAAATGGAGACAATAAATTTCTTAATTCTATGATAATTCCAGCAGAAGAAATAATAAAAAAAGTTTTTCCTATTATTCAGGTAAAACCCAGTTGTATAAATAATATGAAAACTGGGAAAAAGATGATTTTAGCTGATTTAGTGGATAAAAAACTATTTAATTCTTTGAAAGAAAATGATATTTTTGCCATTTTTTGTGACGAAGAGTTCTTAGAAATCGCTCAGAAATGTAAAACTAGGGATTATATCGCAAGATCACTTTTTGTATACAATTAACATATACTTTTTTCTATAGTATCATTTAAATAAGATTTATACTTTTTTATTGCATGGCTGATGAAACAGAGGTAGCAAAAATACATAATGGAATCAATTGGGAAGAACTTAATGGTGAAGCAAAGGGTTTTTTTACATTAAATAAATCTCAGATTGGTGAAGTCTCAAAAATCGGTGGTAAGGTTGTAAAGGTTGATTTTGAAGAACTATCAGAATATTCTCCAACTCTTTCTGATTTGTTAATTGAGAAACCTGAGGAAACAATTGAACACTTAAATATTGCTTTAGAAGAGCTTGATTGGGCCCCAAAAAACGCTAAAATTCGTTTAACTAGTATATCAGAATCTCAAAATATATTTATTCGAAATATTCGAGCAGTTAATTTAGGTAAATTAATATGTATTGAAGGTATTGTTAGACAGGCATCTGAAGTTAGACCTTTAATTACAAACGCAAAATTTGAATGTCCATCTTGTGGAACTTTTATTTCTGTATATCAATTTGATAAGAAATTCAAAGAACCTACAAGATGTAGTTGTGGAAGACGTGGTGGATTTAAATTAGTTGGAAAAGAAATGGTTGATGCCCAAACGATAAGAATTGAAGAAGCTTCTGATAATTTGAGTGGTGGAGAACAACCTAAGAGAATTATTGTTACACTAAAAGAAGATTTAGTAGAACCAAAAATGGAATCAAGAACTACTCCTGGTAGTAGAGTTAAAGTTATTGGTGTTTTAAAGGAAATTCAAATATTTTCATCGAACGGAACTCCACTTACTAATTATGATTTACAAATAGATGCTAATAATGTAATTCCTATGGATGAAAGTTTTGAAGATATTAATGTAAATGAAGAAGATGAAAGACAAATAAAAGAACTCGCTACAGATCCCGAAATTGTTAATAAATTGGTAAAAAGTATTGCACCTTCCATTTGGGGATATGATAATGTAAAAAAAGCACTAACTTTACAACTTTTTGGTGGAGTACAGAAACCTAGAGGAGATGGTTCTTTTACAAGGGGCGACATTCATATTCTTTTAGTTGGAGATCCTGGTGTTGCAAAATCTGTTATGTTAAGTTATATCGCAAAAACCGCACCAAAAGCTAGATATATCTCTGGTAAATCCACAACTGGAGCTGGTATTACTGCGAGCGTTGTAAAAGATGAAATCTTAAAAAACTGGGGACTTGAAGCTGGAGCAATGGTTTTGGCGAATAAAGGTATTGTTTGTGTTGATGAATTCGATAAAATGGATGAAGAAGACAGAAGTGCAATGCATGAAGCTATGGAACAACAAACGGTTACCATTTCCAAGGCGACCGTTCAGGCAACTTTACGTTCTCAAACTTCTGTTTTAGCAGCTGCAAACCCTAAATTTGGACGTTTCAATCCAAATCAACCTATTGCAAAACAGGTTAACTTAGTTCCTTCATTACTTAGTCGTTTTGATTCTATATTTATCATGAGAGATATTCCTCGAAAAGACAGAGACGAATCTATCGCTATGCACGTATTAAAAGGACACCAGTTGGATAATGTTAGATCTGAAGTTATTGATAGAGATTTATTGAGAAAATATATTTCTTACGCTAAACAAAAATGTCATCCTGAACTTACTGATGAAGCAATTGAAGAAATGAAAAATTTTTATGTTGGGCTTAGATCACAAGCTTATGGAGATGATAGTGCAGATAGAGCAATTCCGATTGGAGCAAGACAATTGGAGGCATTGGTTCGTTTAGCAGAAGCAAATGCTAAAATAAGATTAAGTAAAGAAGTTCGAGCGTATGATGCTAAAGTTGCAATTGACGTTGTAAAAAGTTATTTACTTGAGGTTGGACTTGATCAAGAAACTAATCAAATTGACATTGATAAAATAAGCGGAGAAAGGGGAATTACTGCATCAAAAAGAAATAAAATAAACGTTATTAGAGAAGAGATTGAAAATTTAAGTAAACGTCTTGGGAAACGATTCCCTGTTGAAGAATTAAAAAAGGCTGTCGAAGGTAAAGTCTCCAATACTGATTTTGAAACGGTTATGGAAGAATTGAAAAAAGCTGGAGACTTCTATATGCCAAGAAGTGATGAAATTCAATTAATTTAAATCTTACAAAATCCTCTATCTTCTGTTGGATTTTTCCAATCAAAAAATATTAATTTTATCCAACCCAAATATGGTATTTTAAAGACTGCCCTTCCTAACACTTGTTCTTCTCTAATATTTTTTTCCACATTTAGTTGTTGAGAATTCGTTACGTAATTATCACCCTTTGTCTGATATGGAACAATATTGTCTATTATTCTATGTATTATTGGATGATTTGCTCCACCATTAAATATTATTACGTCGCCTATTTCCAAATCGGTATCTTTTACTATGAAAATTATATCTCCCTTATTCAAACCCCTAGGAAAATCCCAGTTCAATGTATCATTTATTGTTATATCATTATTTGAATAAACTGAGCTTGTCATTGTTTTGTCAAATCCATATTCGTCATGGTACATTGAACAAGATTCAACTATAACTAAAGGAAAATAAGTTCCAGTTATCAACCTCAAAACTGGGAAAAATATTAACAGTAAGAACAAAAAAACCACAATTAAATAAATTATTAACGAAGTGAAGGTATCTTTTTGTAAAAACTCATAGAATTTTTTTAATGATTCAACCAACTTTTTCATATATTTCATTGCAAAGATTATTTTATTAATGTTATGATTACATTTTATTCAACACTTGGCATATTTTATGCGTTTATACGGCCTAAAATTACAAAATTTTGACATATTTACTAAAACAATAAAGGTTTTAAAGTATGATTTTATATAAAAGTATGAAAAAAATGGTTCTACAACTAATTTTCATATTAACTAAACTTATAGGAGGGTATCAAAATGACATTTGATGATGATGATGATGACAAGGATGAAGACGAAGAAGATGAAGATGACTTTCAAGACGACGAGTAAGTCTGAAAAATCTATTTAAAACTTTTTTTATTTTTTAAAAAATTTATAATTATTTATGTGTAAAAAAGAATTTGTAAGTATCATTTTCTTTATGATCAAACCTTACGAATCCAAATCTTTCGAATTGTATTATGCTACCTAATGGTAGTTTTCTGATTTCTGGTTCACCTAATCCCTTTTTTATTTCCCCATCCGGCATCATTATTTCGATAAAAACATTATCTAAATCTGCTTGTAACCAGTGAATATATTTTGTTTGAGAATCTAAAACCGCTTCTTGCCCCAAAAAACTAAACGTTGGTTTTGTTAAGTTTTTGTCTAACACAAACGATTTAAAATTTAACAAATGCATTAATCTTATTGGCTTTTCAAAATTCTTTATTGCTTCATAATCTTCTTTTGTTATTAAAAAATTTTGACTTGTTTCATAAGATCTTGTTCCCATTGTTCCGTCTGGATAATAGGGAATTTCAGCCTTTAATAATGGTGTACCAGATATTTTTATTTCAACTGGATTTTCTACAAAAAAATATCTTTTTGAATGTTCTATATACTTTTTATTAATTTTATATAATATATCAACAGGGACTGTTGTATTAGATCGTTTTACGCCCTGCGAAATCATAAATTCTCTTATTGCTTCTGGTTCTATTCCTCGTGCTTTTAGTGATTGTATTGACCACAACCTTGGATCGTTCCATCCTATATATTTACCTGATTTAACTTCTTGAATCCCTTTTGATTTTGATAATTTTACTCCGTCTAGTATTAAAAGTCCATTATTAATTGTAACCGGATTTTTCCATCCGAATATTTTTCTTATATAATCTTCAACTTTTCCTTCAATATCTAATTCGACGCCTCTTATTATGTGAGTTATATTCCAGTGTTCATTATCTATTGCCCACGAAAATTCCATTGTTGGATAAACTCTAAACTTAGTTCCTAATCTTGGATGTGGTCTATCGGAAATTTTAAACATTACTCTATCTCTAAATGCAGGATCTGGAGCTGACATACTTGTTTTTAATCTGACAACCAAATCTCCTTCTCTTGTTTGTTTTTTATCAAACATTTTATTCCATAATTCTAAATTTTTTTCTGGAGAATTATTTCTACAAGGACACTCTTTTTTGTCAACTTTTAATTGTCTAAACGCTTCGGCTTCGCAGGAACAAACATACATATAACCTTTTTTTATTAATTCTTCAGCATATCTATAGTGATCTGGGATTCTATCTGATTTGTACAAAACTTTATCAAAATTACAACCTAACCACTTAACATCTTCTTCTATTAATTTGTAAGATTCTGGCTCGATTTGTTTTGCCTCTGAACCAATTGTGTCATCAATTATTAACATGAATTTACCATTATACATTTTAGCATATTCGTCGTTTAAAATTACAGCTCTAGAGTTTCCAATATGTATTGCACCTGATGGAAATGGAGCAACTCTCATTACAACTTGACCTTTTGTTGCATTTGGAAGTTCTGGTAAACCAACCCTTACCTCTCTTTTTGAGATATTTGATTTTAATTTTGCGAATTCTTTTTCTTGTTCGTTTATTTGCATAGAATTTACTTCTTCAACTATTTTCTGGATTTTTGACATATACTGTTTAATTTCTGATTTTTCCAAGCCTTCCGCAAACAATCCAGCCAAAACAGAGCCAGCACTTCCTTTTCCAGAATGTTTTATAGCATTATCTAATGCATAAGATTTTATTGTCGTGTCTGTAATATTTGTCATATTTTTATTATATTTATTTACTTTTTAATGTTTTCTAGAACTATTATTTCTTCGAATCTATTTTATATGTTTTAAAAATATTTTGAATTATCCTTTTATCACTGCGATTGGTTTTAATTTTACAATTTTTTTTGTTAAATGTAAGTTATCTGATACGTTAATTATTTCGTTTATGTCTTTGTACACATTCGGAGCTTCTTCAACTAAACCCTTTTTTGTTTTGGAAAGAACTTTTATGTTTTGTTTTTCTAAATTGTTTTTTATGGCTTCATATGTATATTCTGTATTTGCATTTTTTCTGCCCATAATTCTGCCGGCACCGTGAGCTGTTGATTCGAATGATAATTCATCTGATTTGTTCCCGCCAATTAGAATATAAGATGAGGTTCCCATAGAGCCAGGGATTATTACTAATTTTCCCTTTTTTGCTCGTGTTGCTCCTTTTCTATGTACGCAAAGTTTTATTTTTTTACCATTTAGTTTATGTTCTTCTATTTTTGCGATATTATGACAAACATCGTAAACTAATTCTTCTTTACTTTTTGGAAAATATTTTTGTAATATTTTTCTTATTTTATGCATTATTATTTGTCTATTTGCGAATGCAAAATTAACTGCACAATTCATCGCTTGTAAATATTCTTGACCTAAATCCGATTTTATTTTTGCGTAAACCAATTGTTTATCTTCCACATCGCATTTTTCCATTTTTTTAATATAATCTGAAGCTATTTGATGACCTAAACCTCTCGAACCTGAATGAATCATTACACAAATGTTTCCCTCTTTTAATCCACTTTTTTTTGCAATTCTTTTGTTAAATATTTCTTCTATTGTTTGAATTTCAATAAAATGATTTCCTGCGCCTAATGTCCCTAGTTGAGGCATTCCTCTTGATTTGGCTCGTTGAGAAATTATTTTTGGATTTGTGTTTTTCACACAACCATTTTCTTCACATTTCTTTAAATCTTTTGATGTTCCGTATCCGTTTTTTATTGCTTCTTTTGCTCCGTTAATTAGATATTCATCTAATTGCTGTAATGTAATCTTTTTATCGTTTTCAAAACCAATTCCTGTTGGAATTTCTTTTTCAATTTCTTTTAATATTTTTATTCTAACTTTTAAAAAATCTTCTTTTGGAATGTTTGTCGACATAATTCTTACTCCACAATTTATGTCAAATCCGACTCCACCTGGAGAAACAACTCCGTTTTCCAAATCGAACGCAGCAACTCCACCAATACAAAATCCATAGCCCTGATGCATATCCGGCATCGCAATAGAATATTTTACAATTCCTGGTAATTTTGCGACATTCACCACTTGTTGTATAACATCTTTGTTATTTTTATCAAACAAATTCTCAGAAGCATAAATAATTCCTGGGACTAACATTCCATTTTCCTTTTCTATTCTAAAAATATTATTATTTATCTTCGTAATTTTCATAAGGTTAGTAGAACAAAGAACTTTTAAAATTTATTCTTTTGAAATGTATTTTTTTACTAATAGAATTCCAAAAACACAAATTAACGTAACAAACAATGCCGAAATAAATGAACCTTGCGTGTTTGTTAAGGCAGTTAATGTTCCAACAAACTCAGAAATAACATCTTTCCATGCTAATGCAATTAATAACGCGAATGCGGAAAGTATTGCCGTTCCTATTTCTTTTCTAACACTTTTTACATAAATTTTAGAATCTTCTTTTATTTTATTATTTACTTTTTTAACATTCTCTTTTATTTTTTCTACTTTCTTTTCTTTACTCATATTATTAAGTCTGATTTATCTTTTATAAATGTTCGTGGTTTTTTCTTTTGTTTTTGGATTGCCTTTTTTATAGTATAATTGATTGGATTCTTTAATCCCTCTTGTGGTGGTACGATAAGGCCAAAATCTTTGTAAATCGGTTTATCGTAATTTGGTGGCATTTGTTTATTTTTAGCTGACCATGCAATTTGCGCATTTAGATATGCGTCATTTAATTTTGCATAGTTTTTTGTATTCCATTCAAAAATTTTATTTTTTATGTAATCTTGTGATAATTCTAATGAATTAAAAAAAGAAAGAAGTAAGGTTAATGCCCTTTTTCTACCGTCACTTTTCATTCCTTCTAGGACTTTTTGTATTTCTGGAGGATACATGTCTTCACTTATTTCTAAATTTTTAGTATTAATTAATGATGTTTTATCGTATACTTTTGTTGGTTTTTCTGGTTCTTTTTTCCTTTCTACTGATGAAAGAGCATTATATAGTAAATTTTCAGCCTCTCCTTCTACACATTCAGGCATAAAATTTCTTACTTCTTTTATTTTTAGTGGATCGGCGTCAGATGGTTTGAAGTTTTTTAATTCTTCTCTAGTTATTACAATTGAAGAAAATGCACTTTTTTCATGTAAAGAATATGGGGCTCGGAATAAATGTCTTGGGGAAACTAAAATTACGTCTATTGATTTTTCTATTGAATCTATTTTTTGTTCTATTTTAAAATCCGAATACGTTTCGAATGAACTTTGCGGTTCTTCGTTGTTATTAATTTTTCTTTCTATTATCTTCGGACTTGATTGATTACGATAGTTTTCTAATATCATTGTGGTTGTTTTACATTTTTCACAATAGTCTATTTCTCGTTCTGAAATTCTCAACATTTTTCCGTTACACGAAGGACATATCATTTCTTTTCTGTTCGATTTCATACTTTCTAATTCTGATTTACATCTTAAGTCCTGACATTTATATAATCCAACTAATTTCTTTTTTGTTGGTGTTCCGCATTTAGGACAAACCGTTTCAATCACTAACTCTCCCTTTTTTTGCAAATTTTCCTTTGTTGTTAAAGATAAAATTTCTCTATTCATTGGTTCTTTTATTTGATTAAATAAATAATTTGCAATTAATCTTGGCCATTCGGGGAACATATCTTTTGTTTTTTGCCCTTCGAATTCTTCTGGAAATTCTTTAAATGGAATTATTATATGAAAACCTTTATTCCCAGAGAATTTTATTCCTACATTTTTTATTCCGTTTTTTTCTAAAACCTCTAAGTATAACTTTGCTGCTATTTTAGCATAATCAAAGTATTTGGAATCTATATCTATTATGAAATCCCAGCCGATTCTGTTTGCATTTGGATCTTTTTGAAACGCTTCAGTTCCTATATCCATAGGATTTTCCCAGTGTTCTTCAGAACAATGAAATGATGTTGCTCCACGTTTTGCATAATTAAAAATATCGTTTGCATAGTCTAAGCAATCTGGTCGTTTTCCGAATGCTTCTAAATATCTTGGTACAATTTCTCTATCTTTACAGAAACTAAAAATTGCATTTTGAATGTCTTTTCTAGAATAATATGATTTTGCAATAACTTGAATTTTTTTTAATTCCTTTTCTTCCATTATTATTTGAAGGTTTCTCTCTTTTTATCATTTTTGTAACTATTGTGACAAACGTAAAACTTATTAATCGGAAATATTTTAGTTATCTATGAAAGGTGTGTTACTTATTAGATCAAATGTTCGTAAAAATACTGAATTCTCTGTTAGTGATGAATTCTTGGATGAATTTGAAAAAGAAATCAATGACATGTTAAAAAAAGCCGAAAAAAGAGCGGACGCAAACAAAAGAAGAACTTTATTATCTAGAGATTTATAATTATATTATGGAAGAGGTTGAGCATAAAATAGATTTTGATGAAAAGGGTAATATTATTTTGAAAAAGACGTCTAATATTTCTAAAGGCAAAAAAAGTAAAAGTGGCGGTTCTCAATTTGAGTTAAAAGTTAGAAAAGATTTGGAATCCAAAAATTGGATTGTCGTTAAATGGACAAATAATATTGAAGACAATAGAATAATTCCTGCAAAAAGAATTTTCAAAAGATTTAATAAAAATATGGGAGTTATGACTATTGGGACTGGATTCCCCGATTTTCTTGTATTTCAAAAAATTGATAATTATTATAAAATTATTGGCGTAGAAGTGAAATCAAATGGTATTTTACAAAAAATAGAAAAAGAAAAATGTGCTTGGTATTTGAAGAATCAAACCTTTTCTGAAATTTGGATAGCAAAAAAAATAAAAGAAAAAAACAAAATTCATATTGAATATGATAATTTTGCAGAAACTTATCCTAAATTTTTAATATAAATTATAATATCTTTTTCTTTTTTTGTATTATGTACAGATATTATTTCTTTTTTGTTATTATATTTTTTATCTCTTTTTGTCAGGCAATTATGATTAATGAAATTGATTGTCCTAATGAGATTATAACAAATAAAGACTTTTATTGCTCCTTTAATTTATCCGGAGTTAATGGGTTATTTGATATTAAATTCCAAATGTATGGAACAAATTCAACCATTAATAAAGTTTGGAACAATGGATGGCAAAGATCAGATTGGTATTTGAACGGATTTATCGATAAAAATGGAAATTATAATATTAAAAATATTATTTACAATTATACAGGAAATGCGGAATTAATTATTCGTATACGAGAATCTGGCGAAAAATCTTTTAATCTTGAAAAGAAAATAAGTTTAAAAATTGTTTCTGAACGTAACGAAGAGAATAACACAAATATTGAAGAAAAAGAAATAGAAGAATATGTAGAAAAACCAAAAATAAATGAAACTCTTATTCTTAACGAAACATCCAAAACAATTATAAAGCTAAATTATGATGATATTTCAAGTGAAATTGTATACGAATCACGAACTAATAAGATAAAAAATGGTCTTCTTTTTTTATCAATCACGGTTTTTGTTGGTTTGTTGATATTTCAATTATTCAAATATGGTAAACGCGATAATGATAATAGAGATGCTTGGGAATCCTGAAAAACATTTACTTGATAGTATGAACAATCATCTTAATAAAATGGATTCTGTAAAGGGTGTACATATTGTTTCAAAAAAAATATCAGAACCTAAATTGGATGAGAAATCTCAACTCTTTATGTGTTTTTCTGAAGTTGAAATTGAATGCTCTGATTTAGTAACATTGACAACTATTATTATTAATTTTTTGCCTTCTTCTGTAGAAATTGTTGATCCTGCAGAACTTAGAATGAGTTGTAAAGATGCAACGGATTATTTAACTGAATTAGTTATGAAATTACATAGTTACGACGGAATTATTAGAGAATTAGATATGAGATTAAAATCTTCTATAAAAATAATGACTGATAATGGTCTTATTAAAGACGGAAAATTAACTGAAGAAGCCAAAAGTAAAATTAAAAAGTAAATTTTAACTAAAATTTATTATTATTTAGAAACATTATTTGAAATAATTTTACTATTTAATTTTAGGTTTATTCATATTTTGTATTGGTTCTACATCCGATATATTTTTAGGTCCTTTTTTCCCTACTTTTTTATATTTTTGAAATATAAGATACCCTACTAATCCTATTACAACAAAGATTATAATTCCTACTATTAATCCTTTTGATCCTTTTGATTTTTCTTTTGAATTATCAGATTCCTTATCCTCTATATAACATTCTCCATTAACACAACAAAATCCATCTGTAGCCATTCTTCCTTCTCCCCCACCAATACACATTCCGTTACATAATTTCCCTGTCATTTCGTCACATGTTTTTGTCGTAACAATATTTGATGTTGTGGAATTTTTTATTGGTTCTTCCGATAATATTATTACATTAAGTGGAATGATAAAATTATATTTTGTCTTATTTTCAATATACGAAACTAGAGCATTCCCCGAGTATTTTCCAGGAATGCTTTCTTTATAATTTATATCAACATTTATTGATTCTCCAGCCATTATTTCTGAAATATAATTAAAATTCATAAAATCAATGGAAGAATTTATTGTAAAATTTGTTATATTTGTTTTATTATTAAAATTCTTAAACAAAAGTTTTTCATACATTTGTTTATTTTGTGTAGCTGATAAATTTAGTTCACTTGTTTCTGGTCTAACACTCAAACTCGTTTGAATTCCTACAGGTATTTCTGGACTTGAGTTTGATGTTAAGTTTTCTTTAAATGTTTTTATGTAAAATACTGGTATCTTAAAATCTTTATAGGATCCTATTTCTATTATTGAAAAATTTTGAGTTAAATTTGACAAATCAAGAATTTTTGTTTCTCCTGATAAAATTTCAAATTCTTCTTTTTCGTATTCTATTTCTAAAGTTGTTTTACCTTTATTGGTTAATTTTAACTCTGGTTTTTTTGAGTATACAATTCCTGGAGAAATTTGTAAAGATTTATCTGTTATACCTGACATTATTATGGTTATATTTGCCCTACCAGAATAATATTCTCCACCATATCTATATTGTAAGTTATCTGTATAAACATTATATGTTCCAGGTATATTAAAAGAAAATGAAATGTAATAATCATTATTATGGTAATAAATTAACTTGTCTAGATAAACTTCTTTTATTCCATTATTAATATGTATAACATCTTTATTTATTTCTGATACGAACTCTCCGTCAGTAGACAATTTTAATATTATTGTTTCATATTGTACAGGAGATTCTACTAATGATTCAAACTTTGGATCTGCTATTGAGAAACTAATTAACAAAACGAATGACAATAATAAAATCAAATAAGAAATTTTCATCTTGGTGGCATTGGTCTTGAATAATTTGAACGCATTGTGGGACCATAACTTGGTGGCATTGGTGGTCTACTTCCAGGTGAGAATGGAGGTCTATTTCCATACTGTCCTAAATTATTTGTATTAGAACCTTTTTTAATTTTAGATTTAAAAAATAACATTTTTATTTTTTCTTTATATATATAGACTATAACTCCTAACATTACCACAATTCCGCCGACAATAAACCATATCCATATAGGGACTTCTGCTTCTGTTTTCTTTGTACCATTAGACTTACAACATACTTTTGAAGTTGTGTCACAATCAAAATTTACTTTAGTATAATAATCGGAATTACAACTTGATATACACTTATACCCCTCCGTTTCACATTCTGACTTTGTTTTTGTTTGATTTGTTTGATTAATTGGAGTTGTTTCTGTTTTGTTTTCACAAATTCCATTCACACAACAATTTGAGTCTATTGAATCAGCAATAACTCCCGTACAAATCTGGTTTGATTTACAAATATTTCCTCCAAGTTTACTACATTTTTCTAATGGTTTATTACAACAGACTAATCCTTCTTGTGGACAAATATACGTAGAACTATAATCATTTGCAGTTAAACAATTTCCCTTTTGTATACATGTCATTCCATGTTCTACACAATTCAATGTTGTTTGGTCACTAGTATTCAAATTTTTTTCACCAACTATTGACCACAATACAAATGACGTATCTAATATACTATTTCCCCAGGCTGAGGACTTAGTAAATGAATACCATAACCATTTAACAACTTCTTGCATTGTATTTGAATCTGTGCCTAAAGCTAAAAGAGCTAAAGCTGTATTGTAATAATCTGAATTCGATGAATCTGGTATTACCCAACCTCTTCCTGTTTGTTCTCGTATTTCCAATAATTCATTTTCGTAAATTTCGCTTATAACATCACTTGCATTTAACAATATTAAAAAAGATCCTGGTAAATATTTTGCATTTTTATTTGCTAGTGCGTTTAGATATGGTAAATTTAAAGAGACATCTTCATTTAATCTTTTTAATGCATATGTTGCCCACAATGTACTTTCATAATCGCATTGAGAGCTTCCTGCATCTCGTGGAAAACATTTAGAATTTACATTTATACTTAATGGACTAAGTCCATTACTATCTTGTGTATTTCCTGATATAAAATATAGGTTTGATGAAAATTCACTTGCATAAAATTTATCTAAATTAAAACCTCTTTCACAGAATAAATCTATAGTTTTATTATAACATCCAGGTGTAACCTTTAATAATTTTTTATCTGATATACTAAGGCACCTTCCTAAATTTGTAGAAGAAATCAACATTGTAGGTGATATGGAAATTCTATATGTTGTATCATCATATCTTACTTCACAATAAGTTGAATCTTGAGAATATTGTTGTATATACCAATCTATTTCTTGTGTTGTTATTGTTTTATTTTTTAACCATTCTTTTATTAATGTTGTATCTTTATTCGCGTAATCTAAAGCGATTAAAGCTATAGCCGTATCTTTTATTAATCCATTAAAATTATTGCCATTAGATTTCAAACCTTCTAATTTATCTGCACATTTTTTCATATTGCTACCACCAGCCAAAATCGTAAAAGCAATATCTTTAACATCTGTTATTTTTTCACAAGATGCTCCCGTTTTATTTTCTACTAACCATTTATATGCTAACTCCTCATTTGTTAAAACACTTTCTTCTGCAATTATGAATGAACAACATAATACTAAAAATATACATAACACACCTATTTTATTCATAGTAAATGGAGCAAAGAATTCTTTATAAATATTTTGAGGAGAAATAGCATAGTTATAAAAATATATTTTTTCTTTAATTTTTATGGATAATTATGTTTGGGAATTTACTAATCAAAAAAAATTGAATAAAAAAGAATTTATTGATTATTTTGAAAAAAAGGTTTTCAAGACTATTCGTAAATTCGGACTTTTACCAAAAGATAGGATTTTTCGAATCAAAAAAACGACTTATATTAATTCAAAAATACTCAAATCTATACTTGAACAGAAATTTAATGTTGTTTATTCCTCCAATTATAACGTCATTGATGATAATTTATCGGATGTATGTGAAAAAACCTTTCAAAACATACTTAATGGCAATTTTGTAGGTCCATTACAGAAAAATGATGGCATTGGGATTCCTTTATACTATCACTCAGACAAAGAAATGAAACTTTACGCCCAATTAAAAAATATTGAGGGGAAATTTAAAGCCAGAAATTCTGAAATTCAAAAATTGTTTGGTAAATTTATTGAAAAAAATCAAGATTTAGAAATAAACGTTGTAAAATCAATGGAAGAATTAATTCAGGCTTTATGATTTTGTTTAAAAAATATAATTATCTCAATTATTAATACTATTCCTAAAACAATTAATATATAAGTTACAATGCCATTCTTATAATAGGGTGATGATAAAACATTATGTTCTGTTGTTTTGAAATTTATCCAAATACCAATTCCTACTGGTTTTTTATCTATTCTAAACAATAAGACACCTTTTTTATCTACTAAATACTCTGATTTTAGACATATTGTATATGTATTATCTACATTTGATGTTTTAATTTCAATTTGAGACTCTTGATTCAATATTTTATAATCTGTTATCTCTTTAGATTTTTCTAAGTTTGTCCATCTTGAACTTATTGAAATTGGTAAAATTTCCGACATCTTAACCGTCACATTATTACAAATCCACGTATTTTTTGTTCCGATAAAATTAAGTTCTTGCGGAGAAACAGAAAAATCAAATGCAGAACAAAAAGCTACAAAAAGGAAAAACAAAAAAAAACAAATCGTTTTCATTTTATAATGGAGTTGCCCAGAATGTTACATACATTTCTTGGATTGCATATGCAGTTCCTGTATATTCAGTTAAATCAAGATACATATATACTCTTTCAGTTCTGTTTCCACCAGCAACTGTAGGTTTTAATATATCTATTGAATAATTTCCTATTTTTAATAGCGGATCATCTAGTACATTTCTAAAGGCCAAATTTGAAAAAACAGAATATGGTTCTGGATTTGATTCGTTCAATATTACTTCAGGAGTTACTTTAATAGATGATGTTCCTACGTTACTAATATCCAAATTACTTCTGTTTGATAAATATCCTGGAGCTATTTGTCCAAGGGAAATTGAGTCTGGAACTTGAATTCCTACAAATGGTTCTAATACATTTGCAGAAACATGCATTAATTGACTTGATGGTTCAACTACTGCCATAACTTCATTTAACGTTAAAATTAATCCAAACAACAATGTTAATTTTAGTATATTTTTATTCATTTTACACCTCCTTTCAACTAGGATTCTAAATTATTTTTCAATTATATTTGTTAAGAAAAATTTTGGATAAATAATAAAATTTGTTTAAACTTAAAATTTATAAAGCGTTTTGACCCCTAAAACATATGATCTCGTGGCGCAGCCAGGTAGCGCATCGCTCTGATAAGGCGGGGGTCCTGGGTCCAAATCCCAGCGAGATCAGTTATTGTTTAGTAAACATATATTGAAATCGGTTATTTAATTTGTTAGATTAATAACAAACTTTATAAATCAATTTCTCAAATTATTAACTATGGGTATTACGAAGTATATTAGAGATGCATGGAAAAAGCCTGATATGAAATTACTTAGAGAAAGAATGATTGAATGGCGAAAAGGTGAATCTATTGTTCGTGTTGATCATCCTTTAAGAATTGATAGGGCTAGAAGTCTTGGTTATAAAGCGAAACAAGGAGTTATCGTAGTTAGAGTTAGACTTTTACGAGGTGGTCATAAGAGAATTAGACCAAACAAGGCTAGAAGATCAAAAAGATTACATAATAGAAAGAATTTGAGAATGAATTATAAGGAAATTGCTGAACAAAGAGCTGGTAGAAAATACAAGAATATGGAAGTATTGAATTCATATTATATTGGTAAAGATGGTGTAAATATGTTTTATGAAATTATATTAGTTGATAGAGAAGCACCTCAAATTAAGTCTGATAAAGAATTATCTTTCGTTACTAAATCTGCTAACACGGGAAGAGTATTTAAAGGATTAACTTCCGCTGGTAAAAAAGCTAGAGGACACAGAAACTCAAAAGATAAATCTCCAAAAGTGTATCCATCTTTGAGAGCTAATGGACGAAGAGGAAATTAAAATGACAAAAAATGTAAAGAAATTTTACAGAGCTAGTGAAAAAGATTCTAAGATTGCCGGTGTTTGTGCTGGTGTTGCTGATTATCTTGAAATTGATCCAACAATTGTTCGAATTATATGGGCTATTTTGGCTTTAAGCGGTGTAGGTATAATCGCATATGTCTTATTTTGGATAATTGCTCCAAGGAAATGATGCACTAGGAAGACTTTTAAAGTTATTATTATTTTTTAAGTTGTATAAATGAAAAATTGTTAATTATTATAATATTCTAATATGAAAAAAGAAATCAAAAAAACGTATGTGAAGAAAGAAGAAGTTGTGGCACATTTTGATTGTGAAAAGGTTACGTCTTCTTTATCTGGAAGAAAAATACTAGTTTATGGTATTGTTGAAAGAATAGTGCAAACTGGGGGACCTACTATTTTTGAAATAAATGATGGAACCGGGAATTTATCTTTAAAGGCATTTATTTCCGCTGGAGAAAGAGCATACCCCAATATCAATGAAGGAGATGTTGTGACATCAATTGCTAAAATATCTGAATTTAATGGAGAATTAGAAGGAGATATCGTTAAAATTTCGAAAGAAACCGAAGAAAAAGCAGAAGCTATTATAAAAAATATTAATTATAAATTAAGAAAAAAAGCAAAAGTTGAATTCAAATCTTTTATGATTGAATCTATTATTTTAGATAAATTAAAGGATAAAATGATTAATGTTGCTGAAGAAATTAGATTTGCTATTTTGCAGAACAGACCAATAATTGTTAGACACCATAATGATGCTGATGGTTATGCTTCTGGATTTGCATTAGAAAAGGCTATTATTCCATTAATTGAGAAACAACATCAAAACTCGAAAGCTGCTTGGGAATATTTCGTTAGAGCTCCATCTTCCGCTCCTTATTATGAAATAGATGATTCAATTAGAGATACTGCTTCGTCTTTACGGAATGCTGCAAAATTTTCTAATAAAATGCCTTTAATTGTTATTGCTGATAACGGTTCAACAAAACAAGACTTGATTGCTATTCAACAAGCAAAAATACATGGTTCTGATGTAATAGTTATTGACCATCATCCTTTTGAAAAAGATGTTATTAGTAAAGAAGTTTTAGAACATGTTAATCCGTATTTAGTTGGAGAAACTGGAGATAAATTTTCTGCTGGAATGCTTTGTTCTGAACTTGCATTAATGATAAATCCTGATTTAGAGAATATGGAATCTATTGCTGCTATGGCTGGTTTATCTGATAGAATTGATATTGAAAATAAAGTTGGTGTGGATAAATATTGCGAATTGGCTATAAAAAGAGGATATTCTAAAAAACTTTTAAGTGAAATTGCATTAGTTATCGAATACACCTCTACAAAATTGAAATTTATGGAAGCTAGAGAATATATTGAGGTTTTATTTGGTGAACCTAGAGAACAACAAAAAAAATTAGTAGAATTAATGGCACCATATATTGAAGATTTAGATAAACAAGGATTACTTATTGCAAAGAGTAATAGAGATATTGAAATTATTAATGGAGTTACTCTTCAATTAATAAATATTGATGAGACATTCCCTGGATTTGGATTTTATCCTAAACCTGGCAGGGCTGTTGGACTTATGCATGATGATTTGAAGGACGAAGGTGTTATTTCATTAATTAGTGCTGGAGTTATGGCCACTGCAATTACATTTAGAGCTACTGATAATGCAAACTTTTCTGTTCACGAATTTATTGAATATGTAAAGAAAAAAGATAGTGAGTGTTTTATTGATGGTGGTGGACATAAAAATGCTGGTTCTGTTACATTTTTACCTTATAAGAAAGATAAGGTTATTGAGTTATTAAAAGATTTTATTAAAAATTAACAGCAATATAGTTTTGCCTTTTCTCCTTCTTTCAATTCTCCAACTGGATTTTGATACTTTCTAATGTTTTCTATCATCTTTTTATTTTGAGGAAGTTCTTTATTTTTTAGAACCATTGCTTCTCTTGCTTTTGTTATTTTATCACATATTTTAAGATTTAATGGACATTTCTCTTCACAAGCTTTACATAAATTACACTTAAAAATCACTTCATCTAATATTTTTTCAGAAAGAATAATTGATTTTCCTCTTGGAGAAACTGATTCTTCTCTTAAAATTTTAAAAACTGGACAAAGACTTTTGCACATTCCACATTTTATACATTTTTCTAATTCTGTTGAAACATCTTCCATTAAATTATTAGCTTGAATTTTATTTTGATTTTCCATACTTTTAATAGATTTTAGAAATATAAAAAGTTAATGAACTAATAAGACATTTGCTTAATTGCTTCGATTTCTTTTACTGATATTGCAGTTCCCTTGAATTTTACTCCGTATAACATAGCATCTAAAGAATCTTTATTTTTAGCTAAACCAGTTAAATCTTTTTTATATGCTATATAAAGTAACTCTGCAGATCTAATTATTTTATAATTTCTAAAAGATATTGATGAATTAAAATCTAAATTCGTATGTAATTTTTTTTCCATTAATTCTTCTAATTTCTCTGGTTTTTCTATTAAGAATCTCGTTGTTCGCTCATCAATTACTATCATACTATCTGCACCTATTAAATTACAAAATGCCAAACAACTGGCTTCTCCTTCTTGTAATATTTTTATTTTTTTACCATCTGAATGATAAGATATTACACTATCTGAATTCCTTAATATTTTTTGTGTTTCTCGTCTAAGTTTATCTTCTGGAATTAAATTTTCGGCTATCTTTAGAACTTTTTTATCTATTAAATCTTGAATTTTTATCGCTTCTAGTTTGTATCTTTTTACCTTAATTGGTCTATCAACAACTTCGTATTTTACAGAACTTGTAATGATAAATTCTCCTAAAAAGTTCTTTTTCAAATTCTCAATTACTTGTAGAAGTCCGTTCATTGTTAGTGAAATTAATGGACCAGCATCAAAAACTAAATATTTCATTGAAAAAACTCCTCGGCCATTTTTATTCGATCATTTTCTGGCATACTTTCTACAAATTGAATTTCATTTATGTATGACTGACCAATATATGAAGACAAATCCCAAAGAGAAACTCCAAGTAATTTTGCAGTTTGTTCCATGGAAATTCCATGCTCATACATTTTGGATGCTTTATTTATTTCTGCTTTAGCAAATATATCTTTTATGTAATCTCCTAAATTTCCTTCAATCCCGTTTAATGAATTCCTAATATCACCTGCAGCTTCAACTGTTTTGTCGTAATCATTTTTTTCGGCTGCCTTTAACATTATTTTCCAATTTGTCAAGAGAGAATTATAGAAATTATCCCATCCATCTAATTTTTTGTAACTATCTCTCTGAAAAACCTTACTAACTGAATAGATTAAAACAGCAATCATAATATTTGCGCTATCTTGGTGAATTGTAGCCGAGTGAATCGTTTGATTAGACAGATCTTTCAATTTTAATTCGTCATAATTTTTTATAGAAGAATACGATTGTTTTAGAATTTTTGCTATATTTGTTAAGTCTTTATAATCTTCAACAACAGCAACCTCTTTCATATTTTAATAAATTTCAAAGAATATTTAAACTTTGTTAATTATTTAGAACTATGAAAATATTACTTGATACAAATTTTATTTTAACTTGTGTTAAACAAAAAATTGATTTTGTAAATTTAGCAAATGAATTGTTTGATGAAAAAATTAATTGGATTGTTCCTCAACAAGTTTTAAATGAATTGGGAAATTTAAAAGATAGAGCCGGAATGAAACGTGAAGATAAGAATGCTGCAGAATTAAGTTTTGAGATTCTTCAAACTATTAATCCGCAAATTGTCAACTTGGGAAGAAATCCTAATGTAGATATTGGTATTGTGAATTATATTTTAAATACTGACATTGTTTTGGCAACTCTAGATAGAGGATTGAAGAATAGAATTAATAATAGAATTTTAACTATTCGAAACTTTAAAACACTAGAAATAATACAATAATTCTTAAAAATACAAGAAACAGATTAATTACATGGAAGATGTCAGAGATAGTGCTGTTGATAAAATAAAAGAAAAATTATCTACTATGAATACTGCATTGAATAAAATTTCATATTTGGAGATTGTGTTAAAGGAAAAAAATTTCTCGTTAGAAGCAAAAAGATTTATTTTGTCTGAACTTTCTGATCTTTATTGTGATTTAAAGATGTATAGTAAAGCTGCTAAGGCAATGCATAACAAGGCAAATATCGAAATAACGAAGAAGGATAAAATAAATTCCTATTTGGAAGCGGCTGAAATGTATGCTAGACTTGGAGACGTAGATAATTCTGAACAAATGTTTTTAATTGCTACTAGAGAAGCTACCGAAGATCAAAAGGTGGGAATTTTTTTAGCTAAAAAGAATATTTACACTCAATTTGCTAATCAATTAGAAAAACTTGGTAAAAGAGTTGCTGCTATAAAATTCTATGAACACTTACTAAAAATGGATATTGATCCTGTTGAAAAAACAAAGATAAAAACAAAGTTAAAAAAATATTATACTGCTCTTGGAATGTTTCGTGAAGCTAAGTTGATTGATTTATAGAATCGTAATTGTACTGTTCTTTGATAATTATTAATAAACATTTAAATCTCAAAATGGCCCGAAGAGGGATCGAACCTCTGCTATCTCGGTGTAAACGAGAAGGTCTACCATTAGCCTACCGGGCCGTATAAATCTTATAGTATTTTTCTACTTTTAAAGGTTTCTTTAATCAACTCTAACTACATTTCCACATTTTATACATTTGAAGAATTTACTCTCTGGTTCATCTCCAGACCTCATTTGTTGTGTCCAAAAATATGCCTTTTTACTCTTACACTTTACACAATCAAAATCTGTTATTGGATTAACTCCTGATTCTTTATCTTTATCGATTACGGCTACATTTAATTTTTCTTTATTTTCTTCTTTTATCTCCATTGATATTTCTTCTTTTGTTGTATAGTCACATCTAGAACAACCGAAATATTTCTGTTTTTTCATTAACAATGAACCACATTTTGGACAAAATTGCATATTTCATAAAAAAAACACTTGTATTTAAACTTGTTGTATATCCAAATTAATTAGATTTTCCTATTATTTTTTTACCACCCATGTAAGGTTGTAATACTTTTGGAATGTTTATTGTTCCGTCTTTGTTTTGATTATTCTCCATTACTGCAATTAAAGCTCTTGGCGTTGCAACAACAGTATTGTTTAATGTATGAGCAAAATAATTTCCTTTTGGGCCATTTATTTTTATTCCTAATCTTCTAGCTTGAGCATCACTTAGATTACTACAACTTCCAACTTCAAAATATTTTTTTTGTCTTGGACTCCATGCTTCTACATCACAACTCTTTATTTTTAGGTCTGCTAAATCTCCGCTACAACACTCCAATTTTCTTACGGGAACATTTAAACTTCTAAAAAATTGAACTGTTAAATTCAACATTTTTTCGTACCACTCTGGCGAATTTTCTGGTTCACACACTACGATCATTTCTTCTTTCTCGAATTGATGAACTCTATATATTCCTTTTTGTTCAATTCCGTGAGCACCAACTTCTTTTCTAAAACAAGGTGAATAACTCGTTAATGTTTTGGGTAATTCATTCTTTTTTAATGTTTTATCTTTGAACATCGCAATCATAGAATGTTCACTTGTTCCAATTAAGTAAAGATCTTCTCCCTCTATTTTATACATCATAGCACCTTTTTCTGCAAAACTCATAACTCCATCAACTGCTAAACTTCTTATCATAAAAGGTGGAATACAATATGTAAAACCATTTTCTATCATAAAATCTCTGGCGTATGACATTAATGATGAATGTAATCTCGCGAAATCTCCTTTGAGATAATAAAATCCATTTCCCGAAACACTCGCTGCTGTATTGAAGTCGGCTCCGTCAAATTTTTCTAATAATTCTACATGATTTAGAATTTCATATTTTGGAACTATTGGTTCTCCTATTCTTTCTATTTCTACATTTTCTGTATCGTTTTTCCCTATTGGTACTGATTTATCAATAATGTTTGGTATTTTCATCATTATTGATTTTATTTGTTCTTCTAACTTACTTTCATCAACTTCAATCTGTTCAATTTGATTTGCGATATCTTTTGCTTTTTTTATCAACTCTTTTGCTTCATTAGTTTTTTTTGATTTCATTAATAAATTAATTTTTTCACTAACATCGTTTCTATCCCTTCTTAAATTATCTGCATCCTTCTTTTTATTTCGCCATTTTTGATCTAGTTGTATAACTTCATCAACTAATGGTAGTTTTTCATCTTGGAATTTTTTCTTTATATTTTCCTTAACAATTTCTGGAGTTTCTCTAATTAATTTAATATCTATCATTTTTATGAAATGTCTTTATAGTATAAAAATGTTTTTGGTGTCACTTTAACCTTTTACATTTTGTTTAAATTAAAAAGTTAAAATAAAGCTTATTAAAATATATTGAACTTAATGGTATACCATAAATTGTACCTACTATACGTGGACGATTTTATTGGAAAAGACTTATAAATAAGATAGTATTGTAACATATATAATTAATAATATATGATAAAATAACATGGAAAAAAATTTCGATTTATTTTTTAGAAGAAAGCCAGCGATGATGTTGATCGCTTTGAAAAAGGTTAGTCGTGCTAAATATGGCTCTCAATTAGCTAAAGAGGTTGATTGTACATATTCTCATGCTGTTAAGATTCTACAGACATTAGAAGAATTAGGATTGGTTTCTTTTGAAAAAAAGGGAAGAATAAAAATTATCAAATTGACAAAAAAGGGAACGGATGTTGCAACACATATTGAAGCAATACAATCCCTTGTTGATTAAGCAAACTTTTTTAAATTGATTTCTTATCTAAATATTATGACCTCGTAGCTCAGTCTGGTTAGAGCACTAGGCTCTTAACCTAGGTGTCGCGGGTTCAACTCCCGTCGAGGTCACTTCTTTTATATTTAATATGAGTGGGTCGTTCACGCCGCGTGTGAACGACCCTATCATTGCAGCCAAACGCAATGACTATGATTTGTGATTAATCTACTACCATAAATCGTAGAATTCCGCCCAATCCACCTAAAT
>CAYXZJ010000003.1:0-43482 GCA_964470085.1 Candidatus Woesearchaeota archaeon | reverse complement strand
TAGAAATTGCCTTGCGTATGAACTTAAACTTTCTACATATCTTCTCTGTCCTTCGGCATATAGTGTATCAAATGCAAGCGTAGATTTACCGGAACCTGATAATCCTGTAAATACGACGAGTTTGTTTTTTGGGATGGATAAATCTATGTTTTTCAAATTATGTTCTCTTGCGCCACGGATTTCGATTTTATCAACCATAGAAGTATGATTTGATTATTGCTTTATCTTTTAAATATGTTTTTATTTTTATTAAAAACAATATGTTTGTCACTTACAAATAACAACAAAACAAAAGCTTTATAAGCATTAAAAAACTCTTCTTGGTATGATAAAAGAAGAACAATATGGTTTTATACAGGGACAATTGGCTGAGGAAATTTATAATCTTTATTCTAAAAAGGCTAAATCTATTGCAAATGTTGATGATTATAAACCATATGGGACTAAGGTCACTTGTGGTGGAAACCCAATAAATATTCATGATGATTATAGAGGAAAAAGAATACGAAATTTAATCTCTGATCCTGTAAATGGTAAATATAATTGTAATTTATCTGGTACGTTGGATGAAAAAATAGGGTTAGATTATGGAAAAGATGGAACTCCTGTTTTGTGTTGTTCTGGAATTTATGCAAATGTTTTATTGAATGATGTTTTAAGAGAATATTGTAATGAAAATGGATATTCATTTAGAATGATAAATCCTTCTGATTTTAAAACAATTTTTAGAGAATCTTCAAAAGGATTAGAAGGATTATCTGTTGATAATGCTGTTGTTATTCGTAGTCTAGATTTTAATCCCGGTAACTATTGGAAAAATAAGGACACTTATTCTCAGTTGTATCATGAATTGATTAATGAATGTAAGCTTATTCCTAAAGTTAATAGCCCCATAGTTGTTCCAGTGTCTTCACTTCATCTTGGATTTAATCCGTCAGAAACATCTTTGAAATTTTGTAATAGTGGGGGTTTATACCTTAGTTTACATAATGGATTTGATTTTATGAGATCAATTATTGAGGCTCCAGAAATAGGTTGGATGAATAAAGAAGATAGAGTGTATAGATTTGGTAATTATATATTTCCAAATAGATTTGATAACTTTAACGAAAAAGGTATGCCTGAAAAAAGAGTAATGACTGCTGTACATGATTTAAGTATTAATCAATCACCGTTATCTGTATTGTCTTATTCGGTTGGTGAACCAAACTATAAAGCTGATATGATTAGGCCTATACATATGAATTGTAAAGATTATGATTTAGGATTTGGAAAAGCAAAATTTGTTCGTCCAATGATAGCATTTCCTTCAGACTATGATAGTTGTTTACTTGGTAAAAAAAATATTTTAACAGGTAAAAAAATTAATTAATTAGTTTTTTAATTTTGTCAACTTTATTTATTTTCTCCCATGGGAAATAATTATCGAATGGTTCTTGTCCGAAATGTCCTGCAAATGTTGTTTTTCTGTAGATAGGATTTTTTAGGTTTAATGAATTTATTATTCCTTTTGGAGTTAAATCAAATACATTTTTTATAATTTCTATTATTTTTTCTTCTGGAATTTTATTTGTCTTAAAAGTTTCTACAAATATACTTATTGGTTGTGGATAACCAATTGCATACGATAACTGAATTTCACATTTGTCACATAATTTTGCAGCTACTATGTTTTTTGCAATCCATCTACATGTGTATGCCGCACTTCTATCGACCTTTGATGGGTCTTTTCCTGAAAATGCTCCACCTCCGTGTCTTGCATATCCTCCGTAAGTATCAACTATTATTTTTCGTCCGGTTAATCCGGTGTCTCCCATTGGTCCACCAATTACAAATCGTCCTGTTGGATTAATTAATATTCTTGTTTTATCGTTTATATATTCTTTACAGGTTGGTAAAATTATTTTTTCAATGCAATCTTTTCTAATTTGTTCTAGTTCTATATTTTCTTTGTGATGAGTAGAAAATACAATTGTGTCAATAGATTGAATTATGTTATCTTCATAAAGTAATGTTACTTGGCTTTTACAATCTGGAAACAAATAGTCTATTTCTTTTTTTTCTCTTACTTCTTTTGCTTTTTTAACGATTGCATTTGCTAAATCAATTGCTAAGGGCATATAATCTCTAGTTTCGTTTGTTGCAAATCCAAACATTATTCCTTGATCTCCAGCTCCTTGTTCGGTAAATAATCCAACTCCTTCTGTTACTCCTTGACTTATATCTGGAGACTGAGCATGTAATAATATTTCTACATTTACATTTTTGTAATCAAATCCAATATTTTCATTGGTATACCCAATTTCTTTTATAGTATTTCTAACAATTTCTTCGTAATTTATTTTTGCGCTTGTAGTTATTTCTCCAGCAACAACAACTTTTTGTTCTGTTACAAGTGTTTCTACGGCAACTCTGGATTCTTTGTCTTGTTTTAAACATTCATCTAATATTGAATCACTAATTGCGTCTGCTATTTTATCTGGATGTCCAATTCCAACAGATTCTGATGTGAAATATCGCTTCATTAATTTGAATAATAATTTATCTTTATAATTATTTTTGACATAAATATTCTTATAGGAATATTTATAATAAGTGTTATATTTAATTAAACATGCTACCAAATCTTAATTCATTAAAAAAAAGAAGATTAAATGTAAATATTAGTCAGAAGGATTTGTCATGTTTGTCTGGAATTTCTCAATCTATGATAGCGAAAATTGAAAGTGGGAATATTCAACCCTCATATTTAGTTGTTGATAAAATATTGACTGTATTAGATTCTTTAGAAAATAAAAATACAAAAAAATGTAAAGATATTATGACCAAAAAAGTAATTTCTATAGATTTGAATAAAAAAGTTGAGGACGCGTCTAAAATTATGAGAGAATTGTCCATTTCTCAAATACCAGTTATGGATGGAAGTTTAATTGTTGGGGTTGTCTCAGAAAACATTTTGTTAGATAAACTTTCAAGCAATGTATCATCAGAAGATTTAATGAAAATGAGGGTTTGTGAAGTTATGGAGAATGTTTTACCAATGGTTGGATTGGACAATTCTGTAAATAGTATTATTGAATTAGTTAAAGAAAATTCAGCCGTTATAGTTATGGATAAAGAAAAAATTAAGGGAATTATTTCAAAAACAGATTTATTGTGATTTTTGACAAATGTTTTTGTAAATACAATAATTACATAATTTTCCAGTTTTCTTTTCAAATGTTTTGGTTGATTCTATTGTCTTTATTTTGTTTAATATCTTTGTTTTTAATTTTTCTAACTGTTCGTTTGTTCTTTCAGAAATTAGGTCTTTATTGAATGCAAGCATGTGCCAAACAAGTTTTATTGATTTACAATTTTTGAATTTATCTTTCACCCAAATAGAATACATTGCAAGTTGTTCGTCTTCGTCAACTTCTTTTTGAGTTTTCATATTCGCGTTTGTTTTGTAATCGCAAATGTAATAATTATTGTTTTTATCTTTAGCAAATTTATCTATTCTTATATACCAATTGTTTTCTTTATCTAATTTTAATTTTTCTTGAGTTTCTAAATCAATGATTGTTAGTTGATTAAATGGATACATTCTGTTGTAATAATCTAATATATATTTTTCTCCAATTTTTTTGTATTCATCTTCGGATTTTTCTTTCGTGATTAATATATCTTTTGTAAAATTTCTTTTCCATAAACACTCATAATATTTTATTAGTGATTGTTTGGTTTGTTCAATTCCTAGTCGTTTATCTTTATATAACATCTGAAGTGTAGTATGAACAATATTTCCCATGAATGCTTCAACTGTAGTTGGAATGTCTGCTTTTATGTTATCTATGTATTGGAGTTTGTATTTATACGGACATGTGTCGAATGTTGAGATACGCGAATATGAGTAATTGGTCATTATATGAATAATATTATCATTTTTTTAAAGTTAGTGTTATTTTTTTACAATAAAGATTATATTATTATCTTCATATTTATCTTGTTTTGATTTGAAATTTGATTTTTTTACTTTAAATCCAACTGATTCTAATTCGTTTCTTAATTCTTCTTCTTCATATGTATAATTAAATCGATTTACCGAATTTCTTTTTAATTTCCATGTAATCTCTGATTCTTTAGGTTTATTTTTTAGTATTTTTGAATTTTTACTCCAAACAGAAATCAATCCCGTTTGTCCTTTTTTTAGTGTTCTATACATTTCATTTATTGTTTTTATTCTGTTTTCTTTTGTCTTTATACAATGTAATACTGCAATGCAAATTGCATGGTCGAAAAAATTATCTTTAAATGGTATATTATAAGATTCAGATTTGATAAATTCTCCATTTATTTTGTTCTTTTTAAGATTTATTTTTGCATATTTTAACATTCTTCTAGAAAAATCAACACAAAAATATTTTTTTTTGTTACCTAAATTAATACAGTTTCTTCCAGAACCACAGCCTAAATCTAATATATTTCCAGAACAATCTTTTAAAAAATTAGTTACAATTTCAGGTGTTTTTTGTCTTACTTTATTCCAACTTGGAGCAATTTTATTCCAAATCTTTTTTTGATCATCCATTTTTTATTCTTGCATCTACAATTAATGGACCTTTATCACTTAATATTACAGGATTTAGGTCCATTTCTTCGATGTTATTGTAACGTGCGAAGTAAGAAACCATTTCAACTAAACTAATTAATTTTTCTTTATGTCTGTATAAACTTATTTCTCTTCCTATTTTTAAATCTTTAAACATTTTTGAAATTTCTGTTCTATTCATATTTATTGTTCTAAAAACAATATTTTTTTCATCTAAATTACTTCCCCCTTCGCCAAACATTATTACTTTGTTGAATACGTTGTCTTTTTTTATTCCAATAATTATTTTTAACCCATTAACAACTTCTTGGTATACTATTTTATTTTCAGGGAAGTTAGTTTTTATTTTGTCGAATGCATTTTCTCCACTTGATTTATCGTCACAGAAAAATACTCCACCATTTTGTTTTTTATGTATATATGAATCAACCTTTATGTAACAGGGATAATTTATATTCATCAAGTCGATTTTTTTTTCTATGATTGTAGTTTTGACGATTGGAAAGTCTTTCAATACATTAAAAGAATCTAATAATCCTAATTCACTTGGCATTTTTCAACTCCTTTTCCATATATATTTTTTCTTTATCTATTTTGTAACCCAAATTTTTGTAATATTCTCTTACTCCTATCCCTGAGATGATTTTTATCTTTTTATATCCTTTCTTTGTTGCTATTTTTTCTGCTTCTATTAATAATTCTTTACCAAGTCCTTTATGTTGCCATTTTTCAGTTTCATTTTTACCTAATAACGATGCAGGACCATATACATGTAATTCTCTTACGATGGCAGATTCGTTTTTTTTGTTTTCTAGTCTTAGTCTTAATAATGCAAATAAGACGTCATCTTTATTTACTATTTCTAAAAAATATTCTGTTCCGTTACTTGCTGTGTATTTGGTTTGTTTTAATTTTAAATCAGTATTTAATTTTCTTGAATCTCGTATTGCAAATCCAACCTCTCTAAAACGTATTTCTTTTACTGTTGTTTTTTCTTTTCTGATTATATCTTCAATATCTTTTCTTAAGTCTATATTGACAATTCCTGCTGTTAAAAAAGTTGGTGGAATTTCTCTCATTACTCGCATTATTCTACAATATCGTGGTGTTAATTTGATCATTTCTCTAATTATTTTTGTTGCGACCTCTTTTGAATATGGAGCATATTCTCCTCCCCAATATAGTTCTTCTAATTTAGCTCCTTTCATGACTTGACATGGATAAATTTTTATTTGGTCTGGCTTAAAAGATTGATTACTAAAGATTTCTTTAAACATTTTGATATCTTTTTGAGGATTACTTCCTGGTATACCAGGCATTATATGATAACCGATTTTGAATCCAGCTTTTTTTAATCTTGCTGTTGCATCAATAACATCTTTTACAGTATGACCACGATTAACTTTTTTATAAATTCCGTCGTCTATTGCCTGAACTCCTAATTCTACTCTTGTTCCACCATATTTTAACATTTCTTTTATATCATTATCTGAACAAATATCTGGTCTTGTTTCAAAACAAATTGCAATACAACGATATTTAGCGGTTTCATTTATCTTTTGTGCTTCTTTTAGTGTTTCTGATTTTTTCCCGTTTAAAGCATCATAACATCCTTTCACAAAACTGTATCTGAAATCTTTTGGATATGCTAAAAATGTTCCTCCCATAATTATTAATTCAACTTTTTCAGTTGGATGTTTCATTTCGTTTAACATTTTTATTCTTGTTTTTACCTGTTTGTAAGAATCATAATCGTTTGCTCTTGCTCTTAATACAGCGGGACTTTCTGGTGTATAACTTTGTGGGGCATTTAATGTCGGGCAAAAAAGACATGCTCCGTGAGGACATTGTCTTGGAGGAACCATCACTGCAACTGGAGCAACTCCAGAAATAGTTCTGGTTGGTTTTTTTATTTTATCTGTCATTTCTGGATAAAGGTGTTATACCTTATAAATTATTTGATTATTGTTATAAGAAACTTTAAAAAAATGATTAACATAATAATATTATGGTTTTAGATAAGGTGGTGATTAGTCTTGGGGGATCTAGAATAATTCCAGATGACGTAGATTATGTTTTTTTGAAAGATTTTAAGAAATTTATTCAAAAATATCCTAATACGAAATTTGTTGTCGTAACTGGTGGTGGGACTACAGCACGAAAATATATTAATGCTTCACGAAAATTGAATGGGGATATTGATAAACAATCAAAGGCAGGAATTGCTATTACTAGATTTCATGCAAATTTTATGATGGATTATTTTGGGAAGGAGGCTAATGAAGATCATCCGTTTTCTTTGAAGAGGGTTGAAAATCTTTTACAAAAAAATCATATAGTTTTTTGTGGAGCATTAAGACATACAACAATTCCTCAGACAACAGATGCTACGGCCGCTGCGATTGCCTCATATTTGAAATGTCCTTTTGTAAATTTGACAAATATAAAAGGGGTTTATACAGATAATCCAAAAGAAAATAAAAATGCAAAGTTCATTAAAAATATTTCTTGGGAAGATTTTAATAATATAGCAAAAAAAATTAAATTTTCTGCTGGTCAACATTTCGTTTTAGATCAAAAAGGGGCTTCAATAATTTATAAGAAAAAGGTTCCAACATATATTGTAGGATGTTTGTCTGATATTGAAAAAATTGTTCAAGAAAAGAAAAATTATCTTGGAAGTTTAATTTCTGGTTAGATTTAAATAATTGTTTGGCATTATTTGTACATGAAAAATGATTTAAGATTAATACAAGATAATAATTCATATTTTCTTAAGAAAATTTTATCGAAAGGGGAAATTCTTAAGGAAGATATTTATGATGGTTATTTGATTGATACCAATGGGGATGAAAAAGAATTACGAAAAATTATTGATTTATTACGAAAAAAGAATAAAATTATAGCAATTATAGGTGGGGACAATTTATTTAATCGACGTGTCCTTGAAACAATGCCGATTAATTATTTGATATCTCCTGAAAAAGGTCTAAAATTTGATAATCTGAAGCAAAAAGACTCTGGAATAAATCACGTTTTAGCTAAGATAGCCAAACAAAAAAATATTTCAATTGTTATTGATTTTTGTGATTTAAAAAAATTGGATGATTTTGATTTATCAATTAGGATTGCTAGAATTAGTCAAAATTTAAGGGTTTGTCAAAAAATAGGAACTTCAATTAAGATTGCAACTTTTGCAGAGCATAAAAAAGATTTTTGTTCAACGAAAGAATTACAAGAATTTATGATTTCAATTGGGGCTTCTACAAAACAAGCGGTTGATGCAGTTTATTTTGATTTTCGAAAGAATTAAAAACACATTTTTCTTGTTTATTTTATGAGACAAATACAAGCAATTCCAATTGTGAATTAAATTTGTTAGTCTTACTGCGTTTTGAGGTTTTTATGAAAAAAGTAAAAGATTTTTTATGGCATAACGGAATGACTATCTCCGAATTAGTTGGTAGTTTTGAAAACCTAGGATTCCAATCTATGGAATTAGCCGAGGCTTCCAAAATTATTCTAAAAATGAAAAGAGATGGAGCAAAAATATTTCTTACTTTTACTTCAAATATGGTAACTTCTGGACTACGTGGTTTTTTTGCTCAGTTATGTAAATTAGGTATACCTAATATTTTGGTTACTACATCTGGTTCTATTGAAGAAGATTTAATTAAAGCAAGTGGAGAGACTTTCGAATTAACAAATTCAAACGTTGATGATGTAGCTTTACACGAAAAAGGAGAAAACAGAGTAGGAAATTTGCTTATAAGAAATGAAAGTTATATGAAATTTGAGGATTTGATGATTGAATATTTAGAAAAAATATATAAAAAGAAGAAAAGAATTTCTTCTTCGGAGTTATTATATGAACTTGGATTGTTGGTTGATGATGAAAATTCCATTTTATATCAAGCAGCTCAAAAAAATATTCCAATATATTGTCCAGGAATTGTTGATTCTTCTTTTGGTTTCCAATTATTTATGTTTCAACAAAAACATCCAGATTTTATAGTTGATACAATATTAGATATGAATAGAATTGTTACAGATTTGAGTTTTGATGAAAAAAAAGGATTAATTTCTTTGGGGGGGTCCATTTCTAAACATTATGCTATTTTCGCTGCTTTGTTATCTGGTGGATTTGATTATGCGGTATACCTAACAACATCTCATCCAAGTTCTGGTTCTTTAAGTGGGGCTACAACTCAAGAAGCAAAAAGTTGGGGAAAAATTAAAGATGATGGACAGGGAGCCACCGTAATAGGAGATGTTACAATAACATTCCCTTTATTGATGTCAAAGTGTTTAGACGAAATGAAAAAGGAAGGTCTTTTGAAAGATGGGTGAAGCCAGATTTATACTAAATAAACAAGCTATTTTTGAACAACTTGATACTTTGAAAAAACTGGGATTGAAAATATCGTATTCTTATAAGACGAATCATGAGGTTGGAAATATTATTCAAGAAGAAGATCCCGATGTATTATTTTCTATTCATTCAAAAGATGAAATTGGAATGATAAAAGATAAATCTAAAATTATATTTTTTATACTTGCTGAAAACGAAAAAGAAATTGAAGAACTTTTAAGCGTTGGTATACGTAATTTTGTAGTTGATAATGAAATAGATTTTTTTAAAATAATAAATGTTATTAATAAGTTGAAAATAAAAATAAACTTGTCAATTAGAATGAAATTTAACGAACATAGAGTTGGAACTGGAAAATATTTCGTTTATGGTATGTATTCTAATAAGGTTAATTCATTAATATTACAAGAAAAAGATAATAAATATTTGAATAAAATAGGAATTCATATTCATCGAAAAAGTCAAAACACATCTGAGTGGGAAATAATTGATGAACTTAAGGATTCTATTGATGAAACTACATTAAAAAGAATAAATTTTGTGAATATAGGTGGTGGTTTACCAATAAAATATAAGAGTTATACTGCGGATATACTTCCGTATATTTTTAACAAAATAAAAGATGTTGTAGAGTGGCTAAAAAGTAATAATATTGAAACAATTATTGAGCCTGGGAGGTTTGTTTGTGGACCAGCAATTAAATTAGAAACAGAAATTATTCAAATACAAGAAAATAATATAATACTAAACACAACTCTTTACAATTGTGCTCTTGATACATTATTAACAGGAACAAAAATGATTGTAGAAAATGAATTATCCGATTCGGAAAAGGGAGATTATTATTTAATAAAAGGAAATTCTCCGACGAGAGATGATATTTTTAGATATAAAGTAAAATTAAATAATCCTAAAGTCGGTGACAAAATAGTTTTTTTGAATGCGGGAGCATATAATTATACAACAGACTTTTTTGGATATAAAAAATTAAAGACTATTGTTAATTAGTTTTATTAGTTTTTTTATCGTTTTTTGTGATTTATTTTTTTTATCGTTTTGAGGCACAAATTCCACTAAATCAATAGTTTTTATATTTAGTTTTAATAATCTTTTTAATAATTTAAAAAAAGTTCTTTTGTTTATTCCATTTTCTTCCCTATAATTAACTGCTGGGGTGTATTTCGGATCTATTGCGTCGATATCTATTGATATGTATACTTTTTTATTTTTTATTTTTCTTTCTAAAAAATCAATTGTATCTTTATTGATTTCCTCTGGCTTTAGATATCTTATTTTGTTTTTGTGAATGAATTTTTTTTCTTCTGGTTCTAATTTTCTAATTCCTATTAGACAAATATTCTTTGGATTCAATCCTGATTTTATTAGTGCCGTTAAATAATCTTCGTGTGTTGGTTCTTTCATAGCTGGCATACAATCTGGATGTGCATCGAAAATAACAAAAAAATAATCGGATTTGTTGTTTTTCAAAAAAGCTTTCCCAATTGGATATGTTATTGAATGATCTCCGCCGACGAATAATGTTTTTTCGTTATTTTTAATATATTCATTCGAAAACTTAAAAATTTTTTTCTCGTCTTCAGATATATCGTCATTCTTTATTTCGATTATTTTGTGATTTATCTTTTTAAGAAGTATTTCATTATTTTCTGGTCCTTTTAATCCTAACGCATTTATTCTGGGTACAGAAATAATTTCAATCATTTTCTATTTTTAATGTTCTTTTTACATCATTAACAATTGTTATTATTGCATCTATTGGGGCTATACATGTTCCAACGATTCCGCCACTAACAAAACAAATTGAATCAATAATGTTTTCATCTTTGAAGTTAATTTCATCCATTAGTTGATCTGCCTTTTGTCTTAACGGATTAGAGTTGTTTTTATTCTTGGCGCTGAATGGCGTTCCTCCGTTAAAAAATCCGGCTAAAAAGTCTTTTCCTAAATTCTTCATAAAATAGATTATATTTTACATATTTTAAACTTTTAGTTTTGTATAAATACTAAATATTTTTCCAAAAGGTTTTTAAATAAGTAATTCAAAATATATCTTATGGCTGATGTTAGTATTGAGAAGATTGAAGAGTTACAAAGAGATCCAACTCACATAAGAAATATTGCAATTTGTGCTCACATCGATCATGGTAAGACTACATTCTCTGATAATTTACTTGCTGGTGCTGGTATGATGAGTGAAGAATTGGCTGGTAAAGTTAGAACTTTGGATTTTCATGAAGATGAAGCAGCAAGAGGTATTACAATTGATGCAGCTAGTGTTTCTATGGTTCATCACGTTGAAGGTGTTGATTATTTAATTAACTTGATTGATACTCCAGGTCACGTAGATTTTGGTGGTGATGTTACTAGGGCTATGAGAGCTGTTGATGGAGCTATAGTTTTATGTTGTGCTTCTGAAGGTATAATGCCGCAAACGGAAACAGTTTTGAGACAAGCATTGAAGGAAAGAGTAAAACCAGTTTTGTTCATAAATAAAGTTGATAGATTGATTAGAGAGGTAAAATTGACTCCTGAAGATATGCAAAAAAGATTTATTAAGATAATTAACGATGTTAATAGATTAATTGCGGAAATTGCTGAGGATGAATATAAACAAAAGTGGCAAGTTAGTGTGGCTGATGGTACTGTTGCTTTTGGTAGTGCTTTCCATAATTGGGCTTTAAGTGTTCCTTACATGCAGAAGAAAGGTATAACTTTTAAGGATATTATTGATGCTTACGAATCTGGAGAAGAAAATTATAAGAAATTAGCAAAATTAGCTCCAATTCATGAAGTTGTTTTGACTATGGTAGTAAAAAACCATCCAAATCCTAGACAAGCTCAAGAATATAGAGTTCCAAAGATTTGGCATGGTGACGTTGATAGTTCAGTTGGACAAGATTTAAGGACATGTAACATTGATGGTGAGGTTGCATTTGTTCCAATTAAAATCGTTATTGATCCTCATGCTGGTGAAGTTGCTTGTGGTAGATTGTTCGCTGGAAAAATTAAACAAGGTGATGAATTATATTTGAATTTAGCTAATAAAAAAGTAAGAGCTCAACAAGTTTCTGTTTACAAGGGAGCTCAAAGAGTTCAGTTAGACGAGGTTGTGGCTGGTAATATTGTTGGATTAGTTGGGTTAAAAGATGTTGTTGTTGGTGAAACGGTTAGTAAAAATCCAATGGAACATTTTGATGCTATAACGCACTTATTTGAACCAGTAGTTACTAAGAGTATTACTGCGAAAAGAACAGCTGATTTGCCAAAGTTAATTGAAGTATTAAGACAAGTTGGAAAGGAAGATCCTTCTTTAAGAATTGAAATTAACGAAGAAACTGGTGAATCTTTGATCTCTGGTATGGGTGAATTACATTTAGAGATAATTGAGAACAGAATAAAGACTGAAAAAGGTTTAGATGTTCAAATTGGTCCTCCAGTAATTGTTTATAGAGAATCTGTAAGTAAGGCATCTGTTGCAGCTGAAGGTCGTTCTCCTAACAAACATAATAGTTTCTTCTTGACAGTTGAACCTTTAGAAGAGTCAATTGTTAAGGCAATATCTGAATCTAAGTTACCTGGAGGAAGAGTAAAAAAGAAAGATAAGACTTTAGATGAAACTTTGGTTGGATTAGGAATATCTAGAGAAGAAGCACAACAATATAGAGATATATTCCAAGGAAATGTATTTCTAGATAAGACAAAGGGAGAAGTTCATATTGGTGAAGTTATAGAATTAGTATTGGATGCATTTGAGGAAGTTATGAAGGCTGGTCCTTTGGCTAGAGAACCATGTTTTAAGATGAAAGTAAGTTTAGTTGATTTAAAACTTCATGAAGATGCAATTCACCGAGGTCCTGCTCAGGTATATCCTGCAGTTAGAGATGCTATAAGAGAAGCAATGAGAGGTGCTATTCCAACTATTTATGAACCTGTACAGATACATCAAGTTGAAGCTCCAAATGATTTTATGGGTGCATTAACATCGTTGATTTCTCAAAAGAGAGGAAATTTAGTTGATGTACAACAGGATGCTAGTGGAGTTACAATAAGAGGAGAATTGCCTGTTGGAGAAATGATTGGTTGGACAAGTGATTTGAGATCTACGACTGAAGGAAGAGGAGTTTCTAGTTTAGTAAGTCAGAGTTTCAAGCCACTGCCTAGAGAATTACAAGATAAGGTTATAGCTTCTATTAGAACTAGAAAAGGATTATCTGAGAATCAGTAATTTTATTATTTTTATATAATTTTATTTTTTGTTAAAAATGTTAATTATTTTATCTGCATAATTCCAGAATAGGATTGTTATGAACATATAAATTGTTTTGATAGCTGTAGTTTTATTAATTGTTAAAAAAATAGCACTTATAATTGCTAAAATCCATAAAATAGCGGGGAAAAATTTGGTATAAATATCTTTTTCATCTTTTGTTATGTGATGTAATAAAAATCCTAAAGGAATTGTTAAAATGCCAATAAACCAAAAGACCCAATTTGATATCATAATTATTCTAAATTTGATTTGTTTATATTCTTTATGGACTTTGTTCAGAATATAAAAATGGAGCGATATTTATTTTTAGATAATGATTCTTTAGGAGTTAGAATTCCAGATTGCGAATTTATGAAGGTATTTTAGATAATTACTTGTTATTGATGGTGTTGAATTAAAAAAGGTAGTGTAACTTGTTAATGGTAATATTTATAAATTATTCTTTCTATTTAAAGTTATGAAAAGAAGTACTAGAGAAACAGTAGCTAAATATACTGGTTTGGCTGGTGCTTTAGTTTCAGTTGCTGTGTTTCCTTTCTCTTTCCTTGGAGGTATATTAGCTGCAGGATATTTGGGTTTAGGTAAATCTGCTGCTGATGCTGTTAAATATAATTTTCCAGATGATTTAACATTTAAATCAAATGATAAAAACTCAAAGTTGGAAGAAAAAATTTCTGACAATAATGATGAAACTTCTGTTAGCATAAACAACATTTCTTGTTCTGAGAATTGTCCATTAGATACAGAATATCAAGAATTAGAATTGAAATATTCAGAAAAACAACAAAGTTATGAAAGATTAATAATAGAATACAACAAATTACTAGATGAACTACAAACTTATGAAAGATTCAAAACGGAAAACAACCTATTAAAGGGTCAAAATGACAGATTAACAATAGAAAATCAAAGAAGGTTAAAAGAAAAACAACAAGATTATGAAATATTAAAAAAAGATTATAAAAGATTAGAACAAGATTATAAAAGATTAGAACAAGAAATGTATGAGATATCCAAAAGTATTGATTCTTGTAATAAAGTTTTTGATGGCATACCTGAATTGAATGATGAAAAATATAATGAAAGTGGTTTGGAAGAAGCTGTTTTGGTAAAAAATTAATTTGTTAATCTCTTTATAGTTTCTGAAACTTTTTCCACTTTTATATCCGATAATAATAAGGCAGATTTTACATCAATTAATGATTTTCTCAGACACGAGCCAATTATTTTATTTTCAAACTTATCATTTTTGACAAACATAAACGCAGCTTTTGAATATCCAAGTATGCCTATATATTTTAGAATAGCATTTTCAATATTTTTATGATCGACAGAATCAATTAAAAGGTATCTTCTATTGTCTCTTGCCGATGGCTTTAATCTTAGTGGCTTTACTTTTTTGTTTTCCATTTTTTATTATTTTTATGAGTATCATTAATACTATAATTGTTCCGATTACTAATAATAAATAGTTTACTGTTGTTTTATTTAATATTTTGTCTAAAGGGAATTTTTCATATTTAATTATTGAATAGTTTTTTTCTTCAGATGTTTTGTTATCGGTTGTTAAATTGTTTGTTTCATTTATTTTTTCAAAATTAATTATTGTTTCATTTATTGATTTTATTGTTATATTTGCTTTATTTGATAATACTGAATTAACTTTTACATACAAATCATAAAATTCGTCGTTACTCAAGTTTATTTTTTTGGATTCATTTTGACTTAGGTTGAATATTATTGGTTCACTATTTAATTCAATTTCGACTGTTTTATTTTGTATTTTATTTATTTGAATAGAATGTTTTTCCATTTTTGAATTTTGGAAATAAACTTTTGTGTTTAAACCTAAATTCTTTGAATATTCACTTACTTTTGTTAATAATACTGGATTTGTTGTTGTTCCAATGATTGGTTCTGTTGAACCTCCACCGCTAGAAGATTTTCTTGGACATGTTCCACAATCTGACGAACATGATGAGCAGGTTTCTGCATTATTACACATTCCATCTCCGCAGAATAAGGTTTGTAATGTTTTAATTGTAAAATTATCTAGAGATAGGTTGCAATTTTGTGCTTTGTCACAAAAATTAATTGTAAAATTATATTCGGTATTATTTTGTAATCCGTTTATTGTTAATGCTCCTGTTTTATTGTATTCGGAAGTACTTTTTGTTATACTATTTGTTAAATTAAATATATTTATCGACACATTTGCGTCTTCTGATATATCCCAGTATATTGTTACATTTTGATCTGTTGTATAGTTCGATAAATTAATTATTTGTGGAATAGTTATGTCATAAATGAGTGTATAATTATCAGTTGTGTAATTTACCGAGTTATTATTTGTTACGAAGCAATTCCAATAATATTCTGATTCGTTTTTTAACGTATAATCTTTTAATGTATAATTAAATGTTGTACTATTTTCTGTCCCTGTTATATTTGTTGTGTTTGTATATAATAATCCAGCTGAATTATATAAAGTAAATGTTACGTTCGATAAATTTATTGAATAAGATGATGAGTTACAAGTAAAATTTGTTTCATTTTTATTTGTATAAGTTAAATTTGTCGGTGTAACTAATTCAGAAAAAACAGGTATTAGTGTTATTGAATTATTTGTTGTTGTTGGTATGTTGTTTTTTACATCGAATACTTCATAATTCCAATAATATAATCCTTCATTTTCTATTGTGTAATTAAATTCGGAGTAGTTTTGTTTCCCAGTTATGTTAGTTGTGTTTGTATATAATAGTTCAGTTGAGTTATACAAGTTTATTGTTATATTTTTTAATTGCCAATCGCTTACATTTACTTTGAAAATAAAAGAGTTATTTGTAGTTTTTGTATTGTTTTTTGGAAAACTATTTGTTATTTGTGCAGAAGTATTGTCTATTTCTAATAATGCAGAGTATATGTCAATTCTTGAATAATTTATATTGGTGTATCCGGAATCATTTATTTTTTTCCCTGTATCATAAAGTAAATTTTGAATTTCTGACGAATTTTTTGTTTGGTTAGACATATTTAAGTATTGATTTATTAAGGCGATTGCTCCTGCAACCATTGGTGTTGCCATCGATGTTCCTGCCATTTCACCATATCCATAATTAGTAATTGTAGAATTTATGAATGCTCCCGGAGCTAATATCTTTGACAAATTATTTCTATTTGTAAAATATGCGATTTTGTTTATTGTAGTATTATCCATTTTTACACCCATTCCATTAAAAATTTCTCCATCATAATCATATGTTGCTCCAACTGGAATTACATTTGAAAGACAAGCTGGAACTCCAATTCCTGAAAGATTTCCAGAATTTCCTGTTGCTACAACCACAGAAATGTTTTTTGCAACTGCTTTTTCTACTGCCCCATACATTCTTGAAAAGTTATCGTCGCAATTGGTTTCGTATAACATCTCTACATTTGGTTCTTTTTCTAGACCTAAACTGATTGAAATAACAGTTATATGGTATTCTAATGAATGATTTACACACCAATCTATAGCATCACTAATTGAAGTACTATTTCCTATTCCACTATCATTGAATACTTTTAATGCTACTATTTGTGAATCTGGTGCAATTCCTACAATACTTCCATTTCCGGATATAATTCCAGCTACATGAGTTCCATGATCGAATACTGAGAATGGGTCGCTATCGTTATCTCCGAAGTCGTATCCTCCTATAACTTTAGAACAATTTCCGGCTAGAAATGTTTCATTTGTACAATTTCCCAAATCTTGATGTCTATAGTCTATTCCATCGTCTATTATACATATGGTTTGATTTTCACCTGTAATATTTAATCCATCAACTTGTAAATTCCAAGAAGAATTTGCGTTTGTTATTCCAACAGATTCAGTCATTAAAGGTTTTATTTTATATATTCTTTCAATTTTCCACCTATTTGATTCCATTAACTCATTATATTCTTCTTCGGTAACGTTAATTATTTCATAATCGGTTGGATTTCTTTGAAAAGAAAGAGTTCTCAACATGTTCCCGTTTGGTTTTATCATTATACTAAATTCTTCAGTACAACTAACAAATGTTAATAAAAATAAAAAAACAAAAAATAAAGAATATGATTTATTCATTTTGTACAACCTCACATTTCCCTAAGACGTATGTGCAAGATGCAAAGCCACAATCTAAAGTTCCAGCTCTACACTCCATTGTACAAATTGTATCTTCACATTTATCTTGTTGACCTTCTAATACACATTCTGTTGGATGACAACAGGTTTTTGGTACACATTTTGGCATATTTTCAAATTCACATTCTCCTTTAAATAATGCCCATTCTTCACATTCCTCTTCGTCTTTTTTACAGATTGCGTATTCTCCGTTTTGGTCATTTTTAGTTTCCAATGTTCCACCTAGTTCTATACAATTTGTCGAAGCTGGATTAGCTATTTGTGTCACCGGCCCAATTTGTGGGAGAATTTTTCCTATTATATTTTCAGAATTAATGTTTGTTAAAACTAAAATCAAAATTATTCCAATTACTGTTATAATGACGGCAATTTTGTACTTGTCCCATAGTTTGCTTTTCATTTTCACCTCCTTATCCTAATAAACATTCTGATTTATAAAATTCTTCTATGTCGCATTTTTTATAATTGTCGTCTATACATACGGTGTATTTTTCTCCGTTATCATAAAAAGATGTTCCAACTTTATAACCGAAACTTTCACAATATTCTACGTATTCGTCGTTTTCTTCATGTATTACGTTTCCTGTTATTGAATTTTTGAAGAAAATAAAACCAACGACAAGAAGAACTCCTAAAATCAATATTGCTCCGATGAGTCCTTTTTTGTTTTTCATATAAATATTAGAATTCTTTATCTTATAAATATTTTTATCAATAGATTTTTAAGAGTATTTTATATTGAAATAATATGCATTATCACATAATTTTGACAGAAGATTGTAATTTACAATGTAAGTACTGTTATGAAAAATCCATGCAAGAGTTTGACAACGGACTTGATAAAAAATTTAAGTTCGATTTTTGTGAACCTTGTGATAGTTCTGTCGATTTGGCTAAATTGAAGAAATTTCTTTCGCAAGATCCTAATCCAGTGTTAATATTTTACGGCGGAGAACCTTTGTTAAAAGCGAATAAAATTGTTGAAATTATTGATTATTTGAAAGATTTACCGATGAAATATAGAATGCAAACAAACGCTTTAAATTTAAAATTACTTCCTATAGAATATTTGAAAAAGATTGATAAAATGTTGGTTTCTGTCGATGGATGTAAAGATAGGACGGATTATAACAGAGGAAAAGGAGTTTTTGATAAATTAATGAATAATTTAAAATGGGCAAGAGAAAATGGTTATACTGGAGAAATTGTCGCAAGAATGACTATTGCTCAAGAATTTCCAGATGTTTTTGAACAGGTAAAATATCTAACAACATTAATTGATTGTGGAATTTTTTCATCTATACATTGGCAATTAGACGTTGGATTTTACAAATTTGATTATGAATATAATAAAATTAAGAATTTTTTCGAAGAATATAATAAATCTAATAAAAAATTGATTGATTGGTGGTTTAGTAATGTACAAAACGGTAAAGTATATCGTATTTATCCGTTTGTTGGAATAGTAAAGCCTATAATAAATAATCAAAAATGTGAATTAAGATGTGGTTCTGGTTATTTGGGGTACACTATTACGACTAGTGGAAAAATCGTTCATTGTCCAATTATGAACTCTATAGAGGACTTTAAGGCTGGAACTTTAAATAATAAGCCAAGTGAATTAAAGAAGTTTGACTGTAAGAGTAAATGTGGAAACTGCGATGTTTATGATTTGTGTGGGGGAAGATGTATGTATTGGAGATATGCTGAACTTTGGCCTGAAGAAGGGAATGAAATGATTTGTGATTCGATTAAATTTTATATTAACGAGATAAAATCCAAGATGAACGACATAAATCGTCTTATTGATTCAAATGTTGTAAAAAAAGATGATTTCAATTATGAAGACAATTTTGGTCCAGAAATTATCCCATAGTTCTAATTATAATATTTAATCATAATAATGTTTATTAAAGATATTGTAATACATAGTTATGGCGATTCAGAAATTGTCTGGTAGATTATTAAAATCATTTAATAGTTATGTGTGTAAGAAATACAAATCTGAATATCCATTTTTCCTTGATGACGATAGACATGGTTGTGCCGTTCAATCTAATATTGCTAACATGATTATTTTAGATGAATTTTTGAAATATGAAATAAGTTCGTTTGAGCGAAAAGAGTATAGAACACTTAGTTTAGGGGATTTAGAACATATTAAATCAATTAAAGATTTAAAAAATCCAATTGATATTGGAGTTATTTACGATGGTTTTGATTCTTCTAAAGATGAAGATTTATCTACACTATATACGTCTTTGGATAAAAAAATTGAAGATGATGAAACACCTTTAACACCTAACGATTTGGTTTTATTACCGTTTAGTGCATTTAAGTTTTCTTATGATAAAAAAAGAGAGAAACATTTTATTGAGTTAAGAAGTCCAAATATTTCATATAATGTTGTTAGAGGAATGAGATCTTCTAGATTAGGTTGCAAATATTCAAGTATTGATGAGAAAGGATGTCCCATAATAAGGCCAGATGGTGAGCATAAAATTATAGCACAACAAAGTCGTGATGGATTAGGAAAACTTAGCATTAAGAGAAATTATGATATTTTTTATTCGCATGGATTAAAAAATAATGAATCTGAATCTGATGTGTATATAATGTCACTACCTTAGGACGAATAAAAGAGACAAAGTTTAAATAATATTTTAAAAAAATAATATTATGGTTGGGAATATGTATAATTTAAATATTAAACTTCCAAAAGAAATACCTACTTATGTGAGAGGACATGATGCGAGACTTTTTTATGAAAATTATTGTGATTTTATAGATTCTAATTTCGAGGGTGACGATTTTTTGAAAAGTATGCTAGAATATAATAAAGGTAATGTTTATGGTTCTAATCCTTATGCAATTGGTGTTGTTAATAGAATGTTAAGGACTAAAAATCAACCATTTCAATTTGTTTCCCCAGTTTCTCTAGAAAGTATTTTGAAATTTGATAATAAAGGAATTAATTTAAAAAATAAATTTATTGAGACTGGTTTAGTGTTGTCTGGTGAAAACGTATCTTTATTTGATCAGTATATTACTGAAAAATTGTCTGAACAATTAGAAAATCTTAATATCAAGTATTCTAAAGAAAATCCTGTTTTAATTCCATTAAATAATCTTGTTTTGAAGAAAAACCCCGTAAAAGATGATTATTATTTTCATTTTTATTTCTCAAAAGATTTTCCTGAAGTATTACATGTATCGGAGTTAAATAATTATACTATGAGATTTCAAATGGTAAACAAACATGGTGTTCCAATTAGTAATGGTAGAGGCAATAGAAGAATAATTGACGAATCAAATGGTTCTGGATTGTCGGTTTTATCTGTAAATTCTAATTTTGATTTGTGTAAGAGAGAAATTAGTAGATCATATAACCCAAATGGGAGGATATTACTTACATTGAATAGTAAAACTTTATTGGAGAGTTATAATGATTAATTTTTTAGATGATGAATTAAGGAGAGAATATAATAAATATGTTAGTAAAAATTTAGGTAATAATGCTAACCTTATATTAGGAGACGATATGAATCCTAATGCACATGCAATGGTTAGTTTAAATAATTTTTTTAAATTTGAACATATTAATAAAAGATTGGTTCGGTCAAAAGATATTGAAGAAAGAGCAAATTCTAGTTTTGATTTTCAAAATAGCAGTATTTTGTTGGGTTTGGTATATAATGAAGATATGTATAGGCGTATTCCGACGACAGAATATTCAACTTTAACAGAAAGTATGAAAGAAAATTGTTTAAGAAACAAGATACATTCTTCTACAAATACACCAGTTTGTTATTCATTGAATGATTTTAATATAGTAAAGGTGAATAATGAATCTGGAGAAGAAGATTATATACTTGCATTAAATTATAATGCTGAACCAATATCCACTACTACTTTGGGGATTTCGTCTTTTTCAGAATCCTATCTTTTATCTTTATTGGGATTAAATTTTAATACGGGTTATTTTAATATTCGTGGTCTTGGAGCTCGACCTTCTGAGGCGAAGATACTTTTGGCTGATTGTTAGTTTTTTTTAGTAATGTATAATATAATAAAAATATTGATAATAATGTAATTATTGCTATTGCGATAAATATTATTAGTTCAATGTTGTCTGATAAATTGAATACTTCGTTAGATTTTTTAATAGAATTACCTGTGGTTGGTGTTTTTATAACTATAATTTCTTCTTGTTGATTTGGTTCGTTACACTCTATTGATAAAACTGGAGTTGATTTTGACGATGTTAGGCAATTTTTTATACAATTACATGTTCTTGTTTGAAATTTGTTTGTACAAATTGACCATTCTGAACAATTCCAAGTTGGTTCTGTATTTTTACTTGTGGATTTAGAAGATGAAGAACTTTTGCTAATTCCACCACTTGTTGTTGGAACAGAAACTGGAGTTGGAGTTGATATATCTATTGTAGTTTCTGTATATGTTACAAATTTAGTAAGATGTTTTGTCCAGATGATTGTATTATTCCCGTTATGTAAATAGCAATCTCCAATTGTTAGATTTGTATTTGCCCAATTTTGATCGTCAATAGAACATTGGTTTGTTATTTTATTAAAAACTTCGTCGGAGTTGAAATATCCAACTTCTTTATTCTTTTCTCCGATAAATTCTATTCGTATTGCGTTGGAAAATAATAATGATGTTGTTGATGAACCTATTAGTATTACTGTACTTACGTTTCGCTGAATTAATTGTGTAGATGGTAATGATGCTGTTGGATTATTTGGGAAAATAATACTTTCATCCCAATTGGATGTGCTTGAAACATTATTCTTTGGTATACTTATTGAAATATTAGGAAATGTAATATTAATTTCTGGAATTGTTCCACTTTTGGTTGTCGAATTAATTAATGATGTTAAATTTAGTAGTATTCCAAAGTTCTCGGATGTTAAGTTTATAGTATTTTCACTCGAATTTATTAGTATTTCTGAAGTTAAATCCATTTGTCTGAATTGTGCAGTTATTTCTATATCTTTTTTTATGTTTTCAAATGAATCGTTCCATTTTATAAAATTATAATTTTCTCGTGTTGGAATTTCTGGCTCTGTTGCCGATTGACCATATTCTACAATTTGAGTAGAAAGTATACTTCCGTTATAGTTTTTGAAGATTACGTTGAATTTTTTTATTTCGTATTGAGCATATGTCTCTATATTTGATAATACATTACTTACAGAATTATTCCATCCTAAAAAATTGTATCCTTCTCTATTCGGTTCAAATGTTGATGATGAACCTTTACTAGGATATTCAGTTTTTATTAATGAATTATCCCAATCATAAAAGAATATTTTATTACATTCATATAGGTTTGAGAAATAACAATAATATTTTATTGTTGTGTTAAATGTTTCTACTTTCGCATTTATGAACATAAATTGATATGTTCTTTCGAAAAGAGTTCCACTGCTTGTTTTTCCAATTATTGTAAAATCTTTTATTTTTCCGTTTAATACATTATATTTTGTAAATAATGCAGCAAGTGCATTAGATATTCCAGCCCAATTTAATGCTATACTTTGTGCTTCATCTTGCAAAACCGAATTTGATTTTTTATTTCCATTTGAATCGTATAAATTTACCGTTTTTCCTGCAGATTTTATTTGATAGGCGAAATTTGTTGATATTACGTTTACTATCCCGGTTTTTAATCCAAGTCCAGAAGTTCCAGTCACCAAATTTTGGGATTGTAGTTTTGTTGACATTAATAATTTGACACTTGAATCTTCAGGTGTAAAGAATATTCTTATTCGGGAATCTCCATTTATTGAATTTTGATTAATTACACCTTCAAATCCTGCAGGAGATTTTCTATCTGCGAATGATTTGTCTAATTCTATTATTCCTCTTATTATTTCTAATTTGTCTTTTAGTTTTTGTGTTTGTGAAATAATTTGTTCAATATCTTCAGATGTTATTTGTTCTTTAGAATTCATATTATCGTATATTTCCATTGAAATTGTTCTTTCTGATACAAATTCTTTCCAATATTTGTTTGATTCTAAATAATATATTTTGTTTATTGAATTACTTTCATTAATTAAGTTATTAAGATTTGATAATTCTACTGGAATTTCTTCGGATTTGACGAATGAAATTAATAATACGAATATTGTGATAAATAGGAAAATTATTGTTCTGTTGATTATGTTTTTTATTATTTGATTCATTTTACAAAGGAGCATTAAAACTATATTTATTCTGTTTTTTTGTCGTCTCTTTTGTCTTTAGTACTTAATTTTTTTTCTTTTTTATTAAGGTTTAGTAAAATTATTAATAATAAAATAACAACTATTGCTAATGCAATTACTATCCAAATTGTGAAACCTGAACCTCCAATAACTGCACCTAGACCGAATCCTGCTTTTTTAGTACTATCTTTTTCGCTGTTGTTTAATATTATTTGTTCTGGAATTTTTTCTGTTATATAACATGTTCCAATTTCTCTTGGCCTTGATTCTGTTGGGACACAATTTCCGGTTGGGTAACTACATTCTCTTGTTTGTATGCCGTCAACACAAGTTGACCACTCACTACATGTCCATTTTGTCACACAAGTACTTTTTGATGAGTAGCTTTTTGTTGTTTCTGTATAAGTTAAAAAATCTGTAAAATGTTTTGTCCAGATTGTTATATCATTTCCATCGTCAAAATAACATTCGCTAGCTGCTGTTATATTTGTGTTTGCCCAATCTTGAGTATTTTCTGCACAAACATTTGTTATTATATTGAATGAACCGTCATTAGTTATGTATGCTACTTCTTTACCGGATTCTCCTGGAAAAAGTAGTTTTACTGCGTTACTAAAAGTTAAACTTTCAGTATCTGAACCGACAGATATTGCTATACTTTGTGTTCTTGTTTTACCTGATTTATATGGAATATCTGCTTTTATTAATGTTGGAGATTTTATTGTTCCGTCCCATGACATATTTGTACTAGAAATAACTGTAGATTTCGGAATTTGTATAGTTACATTGGTTGAATTTGGTTTCAACATTATCATATTGGAAACATTTGTGCTTCCGTTAGTAACCGCTGTGCTATTTATTGTAATTAATGAGTTGTCTGATGTATTTATTATTTCGCCTATGTCAATTGAAAGGAATACATTTTTGTTATTGAAAATTGCTTCTGCTATAAGTATATTTTTTTCGTATTGTATATCTGCGACTATTTTGTTTGTATATAAAACAATTTTTCCGGAGAATAAATGTCCACCTAAATGTAATTCATATTCTATAATTTCATCATTAAATTCTAAATTTATTTCTATATCTTTTGTGCAATTTTCTATTGTAACATTGAATTTAGAAGAAATATTAAATTTAGAAGAAATATTATCAGGATAATTTATGGTAATTAATATTTCACGAATTATTTCTTTTACTGTAGAAATGTTAGAAAAATTTAAGTCTTTTTCATTTATTTTAGTAATATTTAAATTCTCTATTACATCAAAGAAATCCTGTTCAATTATGTAATTATAAAAAGGTCCTAAATGAGATAAATTAAATAATGAATTTGTTCCATTTATAATACTAAAATTAGACAAATAATTTCTTAATCCACCGAATCCATCTGAAAAATTTATTTGGTTAATATAGTCAGACATATTTGTAAAATCGAATTGAGAGAAATTTATTGATGAATTTATGTCCATTTCAAGGTTTTCCCAGTCTATAGATAGATTTTCTATAATTTTTGTTCCATTATATGCAACGTTTTTTGTGACATCTAATATACCATTAACAAAACTATTATTAAAATCATCCTTGATTATTTCACCATATAGATATGTAAATGCATCGTTACAGGCTCCAGCGTACGTGAGTGAAGACAAAAATGTTAATATAAAGAACAATCCCAATAATTTGTGTGATTTATTCATATAAAGTAGTAAAAAACTTAATTTATATACTTTTTGTTATTAATTTGTCCCTAAGGGGTTAACCTAGTTCTATCTCTTGGGAAAAGAGCGACTTCTCTTATATTTTGAATCCCAAGTATTAACATTGTTAATCTTTCTAAACCCATTCCGAAACCGCCGTGTGGTGGAGCTCCGTATCTGAAACTGTCAATATAATCTTTGAAATCTTTTGGGTCTAATCCTTTTGCAATTAGTCTTTCTTCTAATAATGTAGGGATATGAATTCTTTGTCCACCGGAAGACAATTCCATTCCTTGATATATTGCATCAAATCCACAACTCAAATTTTCTCCTTTAGGCATTATATAGAATGGTTTCCCTGCCAAAGGCCAATCATGTACGAAAACTACTGTATTTGGAAACAATTCCCCTAGTTTTTTCTCACAATCAGGTGTTAAATCAAGTTCTTCAGTGTGAACTCCTTCTTTTTTGAGTATTTCAATGGTTTCTGCAAATGTTAAATATTTTATTCCTGGAACTTTTGGTGTTACTCCAAGAATTTCTAACTCTTTTTTGTTTTTTTCTAAAACCTTTGATACAACGAATTGAACACATCTTCCTAACGTATTCATAATATTGAATTCATCAGCGAAACCTTCTTCATAGTCTAATTGTCTGGATTCGTTCAGGTGTCTTAATGTATTGTGTTTTTCTGCTCTCCAAACTGTGAATATTGCGAACACTTTTTCTAATGAACAAGCAAGCATCTGTTTGTATAATTGGCAACTTTGTGATAAATAAGCGTCTTTTTCAAAATATTTTAATCTGTAGAGTTCTGTTCCTCCTTCTGAACTTGCTCCTATAATACTTGGAAAAACTGCTTCTAATCCGCCCTCATTTCTCATAAATTCTCTGTATGCGTCCATTATTGTTGCCTCTACAATGAAAATTGCTTGAACTTTTGGTTTTCGTATATCTAAAAACCTGTAATCTAAACGTGTTGAAAAATCAGTTGTTGTAGTTTTTTCGTTAATATGAATTGGTAATGGTTCCGCTTTTGCTACAATTTTAATTTCTTCAACTTCAATTTCTATGTCCTTTCTTACGAATTCAGTCTTTACATTTGCTTCTTTTGTTTTTCCTACGATTTCAACTGCACTTTCTAGTGTTAATTCTGAGAATATATTATCTAGTTTTTGATCTTTTACTATACACTGAACAATATCTGTCCTATCTCTTACTAGAAGAAATTTCAATTTTGCTAGAGCTCTTATTTCATACACAAAACCTTTAATTAAAACGTTTTCGTTTGGTTTTAAATCATTGATTAATGTTCTATCCATGTGAGTATTACACTAATATAATTTATAAGGATTTCGCGTGGTTAATAAACACAAAAAAAGCGTGTGAAAAATAAAACACGCAAAGAAAAATGGAGTTTAACTGGATAATATTCCTAACCCTATTTTTATGAAGAATAGTTTTATTTTTTTTACTATAGTCGTTCCTTCAATTTTTACATTATCTAAAACAGTCTGTAAAATATCCTCACTTGTTTCTAAAGAGGTTAGAATATTTTTATTGATATCAACTTTATATGTGATTTTACCTGGAGCATCACATATGTATTCTGTTAATATTTTATTTTCTAAAACAATACTTCCTAGATAGTTTCCATCAAGCGATAAAGAAAATACTTCATCGGAAAATGGTATTTCTTGTGGAATTTGGATGTCATTTATATTATCTTGAATTACATCTTTTATTTCATCACAAGACAAATTAGACAATCTGAAATTTGCTAACGCCTTTAAATCTGCTAAAGTGTTTAAATACCCCTGTAGTCCTTTATAAAATTTATCTTCTACTCCTGAAACGTTATATTCTCTTTTAGTTTCAATTGTAGGAGTTTCATTAAAAATGTGTTCTGTTTCTGTGTTTGATTCTGTAACATTTGTATTATTTTCAACACTTAGTTTTATATCTTCCGGTATAGCACATCCTTTATCTAAATCGCAAAATTGACCATTTTTTAAATATATTTTTTCATCATGATTTAAATAAGTATATCCATATTTTTTTGCATAATCTTCTGTTTCTTTCAAAGATGATGTTGCAAAACTTGCTACTTGTCCATTCTGTTTTTCTATTATTAATATAACTTCTCCTTTTTCTGTTATATTGTAAATAATTGAGCCGGGATTACCTATTTTATCTTCTACAATTTGTGAGGGCTCATTGTTGTGTTTAAAGAAAAATGATGCAGACAAATCTTCTTTATTTACACTTAAAACCTCAAAATTATACATATCATTATCTTTCAAAAAATTAAAACCAGATCCATTTTCAAGAGATAAAATAATGTAATCATTTGTTTCATATAAAAAATTTATTATTTCTTCTACATTTGCACCTTTATAATAAGTACTTAGTTTAGAAACAAAAGAATCAAATCCTCCTCCCATTGTTGAAAGGTCTTCAACATTGTCCTTGGAATATAGATTTAAATAATTACTATATTCCCATACAAAAACAATATTATCAATTATTGTATATCTAAATATAAGTTCATTTGTTTCTGAATTCAACATTTCTTTAAAGTTGCTTCTTTTTCCATCCATACTTATACTTCTTGTGGTTGGCATTTCAAATGTATGCCCACTTTTGGTAGTACATTTATTAGGTACTCCATTTTCATTTATTTTTATCGCAATGTATTGATTATTCATACCATAATAATGTATTTTTATCATACCTCCACCAGATGTACAATTATCTACTACCCATGCCTGACTATTATTATTTTCATATCTATATGAACCATCATATTCAAAAATAATACTTTTTGGTTCATCAATTATACCAGTACTAGGGTCATTAAATAAATCATTTGAGTATTGTAAATAAACTTCTTTTGAAGTTCCATTATTATAACCATAGTAAATTTTATATTGAGTTTCAGTATTCTTTCCGGATGATCCATCATCGTAAATGTAATTACTAGACTCATTTTGTGTAACATTTTGTTTAGTAACATTTACATAAGATAAATTTTCCCAATCAATAGGCTCATTAAAAAATTTATCACAACTATCTTTATAGTAAATATCATTATTATATTTACAATCAAAAATAGTTATTCCACTTACCAAATTAAAGCAAAAAACCAAAGAAAACAATACTAAAAATAAAACTTGTTTATTTTTCATTTTATTTAACCCCTTTTCACTTAATTTTTGTCCATTTTGAGACATAATATGTTAGGATATAAGTTATTTATATAGATTTCCTTAAATTTCTGTCAATTTCATTATGAATTATTGTAAAAACTTGGGAGGCAAATAGTGTTTTTGGAGATACCGAAATTTTGTCGATGGTCTTTAGAAACTTTCTTTTGTCTGTTGGGAAACCATCTTGGTCGCCTATTACGTATACTTCATTTCCTTTCATCTCTAAATCTCTGATATCCTTTCCTCGTTCATCTAATAAAAATATATTTTTTCCTTCTTTATCTAAATCTGCAATTAGTTTTTCAAATGATTTTTTTTCAATTGAACATCCTGGGCATATTTCTTTTAGTCCTTCGTGGTCTGGGGATTTATATAACATTTTTTTTATTAATCCAGCAACGTCTTTTTTAGAAATTGGCATATCTTTGTCTGATTTCAAAACTAAATGTCTTGGCGGATTTGGTTGACCTTCAAAAATTAGGTGAAGTATTACATCGTCTCTCATTTCGTTTGATATAAAAAATGCGGAAATTATGACGTTACAAACAATATCCATTCTACCTGCGGCTTTCAAATCATCTTTTATAAAATTCCCGGCGGTTACAGCGTTTTTAGAATAGTAAATATATTCTCTCATAATGTATTTTAATTATTAATATATAAAAATGTAATTAATACAATATTATTGTTTTTGAGAAAAAAACTTAATTGCTTTTGCTAATTCTTTATGTGTTTTTGCATATTCTTTTATGGTTATTTTTTTCTTATAAGCTTCACATGCTTGAACTAGAGCTTTTGCTCCTGCCGTTGTTCCATCGGGATGAGCGTGGCAGCCAGCTCCCATTGTTGTTATAAAATCTACATTTCCCATAACGTCAATAAATGGTTTTAGTAGTGTTGGATTTAATCCTCCCGATATTATTGGTGTACATTTTTTCATTCCTCTCCAAGAATCATCTTCCAGAACTAAATGATTAGCAATATCTTTTTTTGTTAAATTAATAATGTCTTTATCTTTTTCGTTTATTTTCGACCAACTTTGGTCAAAAAAATGTCCTTTTTGTTTGAATTTTGAAATACTTAATGCTGAAACTTTATCTTCTTCTTTACTTCCAGCCATTTTTCCAACTCCCGCAGTCCCTGTATGAATTCCTGACGCACCGGCTAATCTTGCGAATTTTGATAAAACTAAAACAGACATTCCAATAGGATTTTCTTCTCTTGTAAATGCTCCATGAGAAGCTCTATGAAAGTGAATAAATACATCGGGATATCTTCTTCTTAGTGTTTGAACTGCCATCCAACCAGCAGTTAAACCATCAATCAAAAAAGCATAACTTCCTTTTTCGAATCCTGCGTTTTTTATCATTTCACATCTTTGAATCATTGTATCAAAATCTGCTGATGAAACATTAAATGAGTGGATTTTTTTCTTTCCAGTTTCTTTGACTGCCTTGTCCATTGCTTCTTTTACGTTTTGTACCATTTTATCATATGGACAAAAATCTTGATTTGCTTGCGGTTCGTCATTTTTGACAAAATCTCCGCCACCGACCCAGAAATCGTAGCAAGCTTCTGCATATTCTGCACTTGTTAGTCCCATTTTAGGTTTTATTATTGTTCCTAATATTGGTCGTCCTTTAACTCCCAAATATTTTCTCATATCATCTAACGTATAACTTGGTCCGTCATATTGTTCCAACATTGAACTTGGAAACCAAACATCTAATAATTTTAGCGCTTTAACTTGTTTCATTCCTAGAATATTTCCAACAACATATGTTAAGATATTTTGTACGTTTCCACCTCTGTCAAAAAGTCTCCAAGGAAATGCAATCCAAGCTAAATTCTTCTTATAATCAATCTGGTAAACTAATGCATTCATTGTTCTAGAAAATGCGGTTTCTGTTTTTACGGCGAAATTTGTTCCAGTAGATGATTCGGCTGCGACTTCGGCTGCTGCTTGTAACATATTATAATCGTTATTTGGTACTAAATGATAAACTCCAAGCATATATTCGCCATTTTTTGGATCTTTTAATTCTAAATTAATATACGCTTTTTGATGAGAATTTAATGTTTTTAGAAATCTATCTTCCATTTTCACCTCGAAAGAAATAGTTGTTTTCTTTATTTAAATGTTTCTTTAATAAAAAGATATAAAAACAAAGTTGAATATATTTGATTATGAAATCCGCTTGTAAAATAACAATTCAAGGAACTGTTCAAAGTATTTTTTATAGTCAGTTTGTTAAAGAAAATGCCACTAAAAATGGATTAAGTGGTTATTTTAGAAATTTAGAAAATGGGAATGCTGAGATTTTAGTTGAGGGAGATGATTTTAATATAAATCCATTTTTAGAAATTATAAAAAAGGGGCCTAAACATGCACAAATTAGAAATATTACTTTTGAAAACAAAAAATGGAGTGGAGAATTTAAAGAATTTAAGATTCTAAAATTTTAAATACTGATAAATACTATAAAAAAAATGGTTGAAAAATTTTTTTGGGCAGATGCTATTGCTGAAAAGGTAATTGCAGAGAAAGGAGAGAAAGATGTATATGTTTGTGCCTCTGGAATCACACCGTCTGGTCAGGTTCATATAGGTAATTTTAGAGAGGTAATAACAACATTTATGGTAGTTAAAGCTCTCAGAGATAAAGGGAAAAAAGTTCGTTTTATTTATTCTTGGGATGATTTTGATAGATTTAGAAAGGTTCCAATTGGAGTAAATCCTGACTATTCTAAATATTTAGGTATGCCTATAAGTGATATTCCATCACCTTTTGATTCTAAAATGACTTATGCTGAATATAATGAAAAGAAATTTGAAGAATCATTAAAAAAAATAGGAATAGAAACTAATTTTATTTATCAATGTAAAAAGAACAGAAATTGTGAATATGCTAATTTAATAAAAACAGCATTAGATAATAAAGAAAAAATAGTGTCTATACTTAATAAATTTAGAAAAGAGCCATTGGAAAAAGATTGGATGCCGATTATGATTTATTGTGATAAATGTAAAAAAGATTCAACAAAAATATTGAATATTGATGGATATAATATTACTTACAAATGTGATTGTGGTAATGAGGAAACATTTGATTATCGAAAAAAAGGATTAATTAGTATACGTTGGAGAATAGATTGGCCGTTACGTTGGAAATTTGAGGGAGTTGATTTTGAACCGGGGGGAATTGATCATAGTGTTTATGGAGGATCGTTCACAACTTCTCAAGAGATTTCTAAAGAAGTTTTTGGTTTTGAACCACCAGTATATCAATTTTATGAATGGATTGCAATAAAACACGGAGGAGAATTTTCTTCTTCCAAAGGGAATGCTACTTCGTTAGATGAAGTTTTAGAGATTTATGAGCCAGATGTTTTGAGGTATTTATTTGTTGGTACAAAACCTAAATCTAAATTTCAAATAAGTTTTGATAATGATGTTTTAAAAATTTATGAAGATTTTGACAGATTGGAAGAAAAATATTATAGTGGAAAGGCAGATCCTCAAGAAAAGAGAATGTATGAATTTTCTGTTTTGAATGTTAAGGATAAAAAACCAAATAGAGAAGGATTTAGACATTTGTCTACATTAATTCAACTTGGTAAAACTCAAGGTTTAAATGAAGAAAGTAAAATAAGAGCTGAAAGAGTAAAAAATTGGTTAGAAAAATTTGCTAGTGATGATATGAGATTTACATTACAAGAACAAATTGGTAGTGTTGATGGAAAAGAGAAGAATGTTTTATTGATGTTGAAAAAAGCTCTTGAAGAAAAAAAATATGATGACGAAAAAGATTTGTTTAATAAATTTTACCAAATTTGTGAAGAATTAGAAATATCTAATAAAGATTTTTTTGATATTTGTTATAGAGCTTTGATTGCGAAAGAAAAAGGTCCTAAACTTGCTGCGTTTATTTTAATAATTGGACAAGAAAAAGTAATAAAATTATTAGAAACTATAAAATAATTATTCTTTAAATTCTACTAAAACTTTATCTTTTAAAATTTTATATCCTACGAGTGTCATATTTAATGGTATACTTTTTACAAAGCAATATTCTTTACCAAATATTCTTATCTCAAATCCACTTTCCAATTTTATTATATTAATCTGAGATTTTTCTTTTACTTCGTCTACTTCTATTTCGTATACAATGTTGTCTGAGAATCTTTTTACTTTTGACTTTGCAATTTTTTTTGGGAGTTTATTTCTTCTTTCAGCTTCTTCTTGTGTTATTTTTGTTGTTTCTTTTTTTATAACTGGTTGTCTAACGTTTGCTGGCATTGGTATTCCACCAGTTTGAATTTTTATATTAAACCTGTGTGGTTGTCCATCCGACATGCTCCCCATTTCTTTTTCTAATTGTTTTAATATTGAATTAATATCTATTGGTAATTTCATTTCAGAAGCGAACATATTTGTATCTATATTATCACTTTTACCAAGCATTCCGTAATCTTTTTTGTCTTTTATGTTTTTTATTCCAACTCCGCACCAAGGACAATACCTAAACTTCTTATCAATTTTTTCTGCACACGCCGGACACTTTCTTGTAACCATATATGTATATTTGTTTTATATTATTTAAAGATAACGAATTTTTATATGATATTTTACTATACATTTCTTTAAGACTAATTTTTACTTTTTTTATTTATGAAAATTCAATTAGTGGGAATTTCTTCACCTGTACCAGCAGATGAGGATTCTGAATTTCAAAAAAAATATAGAAGTATTCAAAATATTTTACAATTTACGAGTCTTGACGAGCTTCAAACACAACAGGACGCGTTAAAATGTTTTACTCAAAATTTTGCTAGAATTTGTTATTCGAACAAAGGTTGGGATGATTTAGTGAAAGAAGATTACAAATCTGATTTAATCAACAAACAAATTTTACCATCAAAACATCATAGTGTCTTTGAACATATTTGGTTAAACTTGTATATCGAGGATATTCCAAAGATTGCTGCTATGATATTAAATAATGAAAAACAATATGTTACTAGTGAAAAATCTGCTAGGTATACACAAATGAAAGATATTGATTCTGAACAATTAAAATTGTATAACAAATGGATGGATATTTTAATTCCTGAGATTGATAAAATATATCCCGCAGTTAATGATAAAGAAATTGCGGTAAAAAAATTAGCTCAAGAAAATGCTCGTTATATGACTAGTATATTTACTCCTACAAAAATGGCATATACTGCCAATTTAAGACAAATTAATTTTTTGCTTAATGTAATTTCTCAATCTCAACCATTTTTCTTAGTTTACAAAGGACCAGACGATTTAGAGCTATCTATTAATATTCAAAATTCGTTAGATGATTTTTATTATAAACTATCTCCATTTTTAATTGATGGTTTAGAATCTAAATCTTGCAAAAAATTATCTTTATTTAATTCACGACAAGTCAAAGAATATTTCGGAGATGTTTATTCTACTTCGTATTTAATGAGTTTTGCTGGATTAGCTCAAGCTCAAAGACACAGAACAATTAATTATCATATTTCAGATGGATTAAATATTGGAGCTCCATATGGATTTTATGTCCCAGAAATTGTTAATCAGTCTGGTAATAAAAAAGAATGGATTTCTGATTTAGAAAAAATTGCATTAAATGATATCCCGCAGGCTCAATTAGTAAAGGTAAATGAAAGTGGAACTATTGAAGCTTTTGAATTAAAAACAACAGAAAGAATTTGTGGTAAGGCTCAATATGAAATAATGAAAAATACCGTTCAGACAGCTGAAAAATATAAGCAATATAAAAAAGAAAAAGGTGTTGAATTCTATAATAGACCAAAATGTTTAGAAAATCCGAGAGATTGTAATGATGCTTGTGTTTGGGGACCAAAAAAAGCGACAAGTAGAATTGTTTAATTAAAGAAAGATTTAAATAAAATAAGGGTTTTATTCTCTTTGAGGTGAAAATGAGGTATAATATTCTTATTGGTGGTTCTGCTGGACAAGGAATAAATAAAGTGTCGCAGATAATGTCAGAAATTTTGACAAGTTATGGATATTTTACATTCAATTATAGAGATTATCAAAGTTTAGTTCGTGGTGGACATAATTTTAATGTTTTGAATTTTTCTGATACTGAAACTGCAAGTACTGATTTTTTTGTTGATATTATTGTAGCGCTGGACAATCATACAGAAATTTTGCATCGTGGACAGTTAAAAAGAGGTGGATTAATATTAAAGGATGAGACTAATTATACCAATAAAAACCTTAATTTGATTTTATGTGGAAAAATTACAAAGATTTTTGGGATTTCTAAAGATATTTTAGTACAAATCGTAAAAAAACACTTTAATTCTAAAGAGGCAAATGAGGCTGTATTAATGGGATATGATTCAGAAGAAACCAAATTTAATTTAAAGAAATTAAAGAATAAATTGACTATAATGTCTGGAAGTGAAGCCGTTGCAATTGGTGCTAAAAAATCTAACTTAAACTTTTTTATTAGTTACCCAATGACTCCGGCAACTGGAGTTTTAAATGAAATTGCAAAAATACAAAACGAATCATTAAAGGTTTTTCAAGCGGAAAATGAGATTGCTGTTGCGAATATGGCTCTTGGAACAAGTTTTGCTGGCAAATTAACAATGATTGGAACAAGTGGTGGTGGATTTGATTTAATGACCGAAGCTTTTAGTTTGCAGGGAATAAGTGAAATTCCATTAACTGTTTATTTAGCATCTAGACCTGGACCTGCTACAGGAGTTCCTACGTATACTTCTCAGTCCGACTTAAACGTTGCATTATATGCAGGTCATGGGGAATTTGCTAGAGTTGTTTGTGCACCAGGTGATCCAATAGAGGCGATTGAAAAAACAAATGAATTATTGATGTTATCAGAAAAGTATGGTGTATTATCTATTTTATTATCAGATAAACATTTAGCGGAAGGAGAATATTCTGAGAATAAAATAGATCATAAACTTACACCAATAAAGATTTCTAGAAGTATACCTGGATCTAAAATTGTTAAAGCTTCGAGTTATGAGATGAATATAAATAAAAATTCGACCGAAGATTCGTTAATTACTATAAACAACGTTAACTCTAGATTAGGTAAAATAAAAAATATCGAGTTAGATGTTTCTAAATTAGTTATGTATAAAACATATGGAAGAAAAAAATCTAAAAATTTGATTATTGGTTGGGGTTCTACTAAAGGAGCAATAAAGGATTCAATTAGAGATATTGATGCTAAGTTTCTACAAATTATTTATCTATCTCCTTTTTCTAAAGAAATAGAACAAGAAATTAAAAAAGCATCAAAGGTAGTTTTGATAGAAAATAATGCAACTGCGCAATTAGGTTCTCTTATTAAACAAAAAATAGGTATCGAAATAAAAGATAAAATTTTGAAATATGATGGAAGACCATTTTTTGCTGATGAATTAAATAAACAAATTAAAAAGATGATAAAATGAATACGAAGGATAAATTAAAAACAAAAGAAGAAATTACTTGGTGTCCTGGTTGTCCTAATTATATGATTCTTGAAGCATTCAAACAAACTGTTGCTGGATTTATTGATACAAAAAAATGTAAACAAAGTGATTTTGCAATGGTAACTGATATTGGTTGTCATGCCAAAATATTTGATTATTTGAATTTGAGTGGAATTTATGGTTTACATGGACGTTCAATTCCGACTGCCTTGGGAATAAGTATCGCAAATCCTAAACTTAAGGTTGTTGCTTTTGCGGGAGATGGAGCGGTATACTCTGAAGGCATGGAACATTTTATTCACGCTTTTAGATATAATTCAAATATGACTTTAATTTTACATGATAATCAAAGTTTTTCTTTGACTACTGGTCAATCTACACCAACTTCACAAAAAGGATTTATTACGAAAGTAAAACCTAAAGGTGAGGAAAATGAGCCATTTAATCCAATTAGAATTGCTATTGCATGTGGAGCAACTTTTGTCGCTAGAACAAATGCTCGAGACATTTCACATATGACAGAAGTTTTCACAAAAGCAATTGAACACAAAGGATTTTCGTTCGTTGAAGTCATTCAAGATTGTTTAATATTTAACTTAGATGCAAATAATAAAGACAAATATATGTATAAAATAGAAGACAATTATGATTATGAAAAGGCAAAAAAAATAGCAGAAGAATTTAATTATAATTCAAAAGAAGGAAAAATTCCATTGGGAATAATCTTTTCTACATTAAAACCAACTCTTCAGGAAAAAATAAAATGAGAGAAAGTTATTACATCTATATTTTCAGGCACGGACAAACCACATTCAATCGAGATAAAATATTTACCGGATGGGAGAATCCAAGTTTAACGGAAAGTGGAATTTCGGATGCTAAATGTGTTGCTAATAAATTAAAAAATAAAAAATTCGAAATTGCGATTAGGTCTTCTTTAAATCGTTCAAAACAGACGTTAGATGAGGTACTAGTTTTTCACCCTGAATGTAAAAAAACAATTATTGACGATGAAATTATAGAAAGAAGTTATGGTATACTTAATGGTATAAGTCATGATAATTTTATTAAATTGACAGGAGAACAATTATTAAATTTACAATTTCCTAAAAATAATTTTACTAGAGAAGAAAAGAATAATATAATTCAATTTTTAGGACGTATAGAATATGACTCTATTCATAGAGGTTGGAAAAATAAAGCACTGAAAGGAGAAAGTTTTGAAGATGTAGAAAAAAGAGTAAGAAAATTTATTGAATCTCTTGTTGAAATAATGGAAGAGAATAAAACCGATATTGCTATTTCTGCTCATGGCAATTCTATTAGATTATTTAGAAAAATAATTGAAGATGCAAGTATTTCTAAGGCTACAAGATGGTTTATTCCATACGATAAAGTGTACAAATATAAAGTGACTTTTTTAAAAAAATATACAACAATTAGGAGATGTTTATGAAAAATAATGTAGTGAAAATTGAGAAAGTTATTAAATCGAAACAAAAATGTTTGGCAATGTTGGCTCCAAGTTTTGTTACAGATTTTAAATATCCTTCAATTATTACGCAATTAAGGCAATTTGGCATCGATAAAGTTGTCGAGTTAACCTTCGGGGCTAAAATGATTAATCGTGATTATCATAAGAAATTAAAAAACACAAAAAAAATCCTTATTTCGTCTACTTGTCCTGGAGTTGTTTCATATATAGAAAATAATCATCCTGAACTTATCGGTAATATGATGCCAATTGATTCTCCGATGGTTGCAATGGCAAAAATATGTAAAAAATATTTTCCTGATTATAAAATAATTTTTATTTCTCCTTGTAGTATGAAAAAACTCGAGGCAGAAAAAACAAAATATGTCGATTATGTTATTGATTATCAACAACTAAAATTATTATTTGAGAAAAATAATATAAAAGAAAGTAATGCTGAAGCTCAATTCGATAAATTTTATAATGATTATACCAAAATATATCCACTTAGTGGAGCCTTATACAAAACTGCTCATATTGATGGAATCTTAAAATCAAATCAAGTTACAGTAATTGATGGAATAAAAGACGTTTCTAAATTTCTAGAAAAACCTAATAAAAAGGTTCTATTTCTAGATTGTTTATTCTGTGAAGGAGGATGTATTGGCGGACCTCATACGAACAAAGAATTAAAAATAAGAGACAAAAAACATCTAGTGAAAAAATATTTGAAAAAAGCTAAAAAAGAAGATATAAAAGATTGTCGTAAAGGTGTAATTAAGAAAGCAAATGGAATCAAATTCTCAAAAGATTAATGCTTTTTAAATGATTTTGTTAGTTTATTTAAGTTTTTTGTTTAACTCAATAGTGAAATGTTTAACTATTCAATACAAATACTCATTTTTTAGTTAAACAGTATATAAGCAAGACCCTAAAAAAAAATATATTTTGAAACTCAATATTTTATTTAAAGAAAATAATATTTTAATGATTAGGAGGTGAAAAATGAAGATTTGCTTAAAAAAATACTATGATCCTGACAGTGATCCTAATTGCGAAGCGTCAAAATTAGATAATTTTTTGAAATCCATTTATGACAAAGGTCAGTGGCGTAAATCTGAAAAGGGAATAGAGATTATTCTTTAAAATACATTTTTCATTTTTTCTTTTTTTTCAACATAATTTTATAAACAATGAAATATTGTTTTTCTATATGGATAAAAGAGGGCAGTTTTTTATATTGACGGCAGTCATAATTTCTGTTCTGATATTTGGAATTGGAACCACCTTTAATAGAGTCAATACATATGCTGATTTCTCAAAAACTGAAAAGTATTCTGATATGATAGATAATGAATTATCTCAAGTTCAGAATTATATTGCGTATGGTGGTGAAAATACGGATTTGAGGGAAACTATAAATGATATTGTAGTAACATTAAAAGATCAGGATCCTTCATTAAATTTTATAATTATTTATGAGAACGAAGAAGAAACCGAAGGAGAAAACACATTTACAATAGAAAATTATGGATCTAATAAAATTACTGCCAAAACATGCGAAAACAACTTAAATAAAGATAAATGTTCTAAAAAAGATGTTAGTGGACTTATTAGTGGAATGTTAAATATTGATTTTGGATCATTTAATCCTAAAACGTTTCTCCCAGGTTTTACAAATATATATCCTGATGGAAATAATAATATCGAGATAAATACGGATGACAACGTATATGTTGTAGCTGCCCCAGTTGACGATACAATATTAGTAATAATAGAAAAGGTGGAAGGAGATGAACAAAATTCAGAAATCAAATAATCGTGGTATTAGTAATATTATAGCATATGTATTATTAATTACATTAACTGTTTCCTTGTCTGCTGTTGTGTATAATTATTTAAAACTATTTGCTCAAGAAGATAGTTTACCTGAATGTCCAAGTGGAACATCGATTTCTATTAGAAAATATAATTGTGATTATGGTTCTAAATTTATTGCAATAGAGGTTGAAAATAAAGGGCGTTTTAATTTTGAAGAACTAAACATAACAATGAACAACGAAACTGATCCTATTAGTGGAATATACGGTGTGGAAAACGTATTTCAATTATCTAATCCGAATGGAGATCCAATTTTATATCTAGATTTTGATGGAGAATCAACTGGTGGTACAATTAACGGTTCTAGTTTTGAAAAAATAGGTAAAACAAATGGTGCTAGAAAATTTGATGGAATAGATGACTATATTTCTTTTGAAAATGTTAAACCAAAGAGAGAAATTAGTATCAGCGCTTGGGCGAATAAAAATGATTGGTCCAAATTTGATAAAAATGAAACTATCATATCAAATACTGAAGGTGGTGGATATGCATTAAATTTTAATGATGAAGTTACTGGAAATGTTAATTTTTGGATAAAAGTAAAAGATAATAGTAATTATTTAGTTCCAAGTTCTAGTTATACCTCATTATCTTCTGGTTGGCATCATTTTGTTGCTACTTTTGATGGTAAATACGCTAGATTATATGTAGATGGAATAAAAAAATCTGAAATAGAAAATTCTGTCTATGCAGATATAGATTATAGTACAGTTACAAATAGTTTCTTTATTGGTGCGGAACCTGGTTCAGGAAAATTGGTTACTCAAAATACATACTTTAATGGTTTAATTGATGAAGTAAAAATATTTAATTATGCTTTAGATGCAAATGAAGTATCAAATTTAACTAAATATGGATACACTCACTCATCAAAAATTAATTTAGATACCGGAAGTGAAATTATTGGGCTAGATGCTACTGCTAGTAAAATATTCGGATTTGATTTTTCTAAATTAAATCAATTAACACTTGTTCAAGTTTCTCCAAAAGTTAATAGATCTATTTGTCCTACTTCAGAAATAATGGGTAATCCAATTTGTTGGTAATAATTAACAAACCGTGAATAATTTATCATCGTGTACATCAAATACTTTTAATCTAACACCCGAATCTATCCATCCGTGAGCATAATTTAGTGCTGCGAATGCGTTTACCCAATCATTGTTTGAAAAAAAATGATGAGCATCAGAAATATAATTTGTTGCCATATCGATTATTTCTTTTGAATTAATTTCTTGTCCTGGAATTATGTTTTTCTTTATTGTTTCTAGAGCTGTTTCTGTGACATTAAAATATTTCTTTATTTTTTCTTTTGTTATTCTATTATCCATCTTAATTTCTCTTTATGACAAAATTTGAGTCTATCATATTTGACCAAACGCCTGTTATATTTAAATTGTTTACCTGTGCATTAAATGGACCTTCGATTAATGGAATATGAGAATCAAATGAGAATGCTTCCATAATATATGTTATATCTTCTTTATTTAATACTATATTTGTTATTTGTTGAGTTCCACCTTTTATTATTATAATTTGTTTATCTGCTCCCAAACATCTTATTAAAGAGATCATTGGATCTAATACTAGGGTATGTATTTTCCCATATTTTTGCATAACTTGAGTTGGCCTATTTATTTGTTGAGGTTTAAATTGTGTTTTGGGAATCTGTGGTTTTTGAAAAATGTTTTCTGTTGGTTGAATGTTTATATCATTTTTTTGTAAAAATGTATTTAGTTGAAAGTTTTGTTGTGGTTTTTGTAAGTTTAAATCAAATGTTTTTTGCATCAAATTAATTTGTTGCGAATTGTTCGATTCTTTGTTATAATTGAAATATTTTTCTTCTATATCTTGATTAAAATTCGATAGTTTTTCTATTGTTTCTTCGTTTGTTGATATTGATTTCATTAATTCGTTAGAAAGTCTTACAATTATATCCGAATCTATCGTTTCTGGATTATCTAAATTAAATTTTGTTTTACTTATATTTGTTAAAATAGACAATGTAAATTTTTCAAGAAAAGTTTTGTTAATATATTCTTCTTTTTCCATTTATAATGGTGGCAAAGGTTTTGGTCTATCTGCATCTTCAGATAAATTTGGTTGTGGTTGAACGCTTTGTGATTGATTTAAGTTTTGGTTATTGTTTATTTGGTTTCCGAATTTAATTTGAGTTGAACTTGATTGTGGAATTGAATTTGATTGAAGAGGAGATGATTGTAAATTATCTATACTTGTTGGTTTCGGAAATCTTGATTGTCTTTTAACTTGATCTTCCATTAATACTAAGCCCTTTGCAATTGTTTTATTTTGTTCCAATAAAGAATCAATTTTTTCTACAAAATGATTTTCTGTTCCTTTTTCTTTCTGAGCTAATTGTTTTGCGGATTCTTCGAAGACATTAAGTAATTTTGAAATATTTGCAGATAAATCGGTAAATTTTACAGACAAATTTGTCATTGCTTTTTGTAAATTTACAAAGTTTTCAATAAAAATTTTCTCATTATACATTATTTTATTTGTTTTTGTATGGATTGTTTTTGCAGATTTATTGTGGGACGTTTTCTTTGATGTAACCTTTTTTTTAATACTAGATTTTGGTTTTTCTCTTACAACTTTCGCTTTTAATAGAACGATATCACCCTCTTTAGTCATAAAGATATAAGAATTATCTACTTTATAAACTTTTTTTAATTTTAGGACGATTTTTGTTCCTTATAATAAACTTTTTAAAGTAAAATTAACACGTAGGTTAGATCTTTTAGATCAAAATAACTAAATTTAACAAAAAAGTATGGCAAAAGAAAAACCTATCATGAATGTTGTTTTTGTAGGCCACGTTGACCATGGTAAATCTACTACTGTTGGTAGATTGTTCTACGATGGTGGCGGAGTCTCAGAACAAGAAATGAAAAAGTTTCGAGGGGAAGCAGAAAAAAACGGTAAAATTGGTTTCGAATTTGCTTATGTAATGGATAACCTTAAGGAAGAAAGAGAGAGAGGAGTAACAATCAATCTTTCTTATAAGAAGTTAATAACTCAAAACTTTGAGGTTACTGTTATAGATGCTCCAGGACACAAAGATTTCGTTAAGAATATGATTACTGGTGCTTCACAAGCAGATTGTGCTTTTTTGGTTGTAGCTGCTGATGGTGGAGTTCAACCTCAAACTAAGGAACACGTATGGTTGTTAAGAACTATGGGTGTTAAGAATTTGGCTATTTCTATTAACAAAATGGATGTTGTTAATTATGAAGAAGCAAAATTCAACAAAGTTAAGGAAGATGTAACAAACATCATAAAACAAGCTGGTTACAAACCAGATCAAGTTGTTTTCTTAGCAACATCAGCCTTTAAGGGTGATAATATTGTTAAGAGAAGCGATAAGATGCCTTGGTACAAAGGACCAACTATTTTAGAACAAATAGATAAGTTCCCTGCACCAGAAAAACCAACAAACTTACCAATGAGAATGCCAATCCAGGATGTTTATGAAATCACTGGTATTGGAACTGTTCCTGTAGGAAAAGTTGAAACTGGAGTAATAAAGGTTGGACAAAAGGTTATTATCCTTCCAGGTAGAAGTGGAACTGGTATATCTGGTGAAGTTAGATCAATTGAAGCTCACCACGAACAACTTAAGGAAGCTGAAGCTGGAGATAACGTAGGTGTAAACTTACGAGGTGTCGGAAAAAAGGATGTAGCTAGAGGAGACGTTATTTGTGACGCTGCAGCTCCTGCAAAGATTGTAGAAGAGTTTGAAGCACAAGTTGCAATAATTAACCACCCAACTGTAATTGCAAAGGGTTATACACCTGTATTCCACGTTCACACAGCTCAAGTACCATGTCAATTCGTTGAATTGGTATCTAAGTTGGATCCTGCAACAGGACAAGTTGCTCAAGACCACCCAGACTTCTTAAAGAATGGGGATGTTGCTATTGTTAAGGTTAAGCCTATTGGAAACCTTGTTTTGGAATCCGTTAAGGATAATGCTTATATGGCAAGATTCGCAATCAGAGATGCTGGTGTTACGGTAGCTGCTGGTGTCTGTAAATCTCTTACAG
>CAYXZJ010000002.1:1466-49605 GCA_964470085.1 Candidatus Woesearchaeota archaeon | reverse complement strand
TATTTCTAATTGTAACTTCAGTTATTCCTGCAACGTCTGCTACTTCTCTTTGTGTCTTTTTTTCGTCGTTTAATAGTGCGGATACGTAAAGAGCTGCGGCTGCTATTCCAGCAGGGCCACGTCCTGATGTTAATTCTGCAATCTCTTCTTTGTTTAATATTTTTAATGCTTCATTTTGAGATTTGGGAGATAAGTGTAATGTTGAACCAAATCTAGATATGTAATCTTTGGGAGAAGATGGGATTAATTTTATTTTCATTTTTCTAATTATAAACCTATATGTTCTTCCTATTTCTTTTCTTTCAACTTCACTTGCGTTTGAAATTTCATCTAAAGTTCTTGGAATATTATAAGATCTACATGCTGCATAAATACAGGCAGCAATAACTGACTCCATACTTCGTCCACGAACTAATCCCCTTTCTAAAACAAAATTGTAAACTCTAGCTGCTTCATCTTTTACAACAGATGGTAAATCTAAGAAAGACGCAACTCTTCTAAGTTCAGACATTGCTAATCTCAAATTTCTTTCAATAGAAGTTGAAACTCTTTCTTGCCATTTTTTTAATCTTAAATATTTTCTTGTTTGTTGAGAAGAATTTAATCTATATATGTCTGCTATTTCTCCAATGTTTGTCGTTAATCCTTTATCAAATTTTTGAATTGAAATAGGTGCTCCCCCTCTAGATTTTTTTTCAGATTTATCAAATGAACGTAATTCATGACTAGTATCAACCATTTCTTCTTCAACAAGTAATCCACAGTCTCCACAAATCAATTCTCCCTTTGCATCATCATAGATTAAGTTTGTACTATTACATTCAGGACATCTTTTAGGAGCGGCCATAGTAACATTTAAAAAGGAACTGCCTTTAAAAGGTTTTCGACTGTTTAGGCTTGTTAAATATATTTTTTATTTTATATAAATAGTAAATAATAAATTGAATTTTATTGAAGTAGTAAAGATTTATTAAATATAAAAATCATTTTATCTTGTAGGTGATTTATGAATACTGATGATATTTTGAAAAAGTATGGAAGTAAAATAGAAAAACAAATGAATCAGTTTGATAATAATTCTGATTTTACTCAAACATATGAAAGTTATAAAGAGTCAATGTTCCCAGATTTTTCCAAATATGAAAAATGGTGTAAAAGTTTAGGTAAAACTTTTAAAATAAAAGTAAAAGATAAAGATGCAAACGAAATTCAAAAAAATATTAATATAGCTCATTTAAATGTTAGTCCGTCGGAAGTTATGGGACTTTCAGCAGTTCTTATGTGTGTTATTATGGTTTGTGGTTTTTTATTTTGTGTTGGAACTTTTTTAATTTCTAAATCACAAAATACTGAAGCAGAGTTCCCAATGTTAATGTTATTTTTGTTTTTTGGTTTTTCAATATTTATGTTTTATTTTCTTAGTAAATATCCTAGCAGATTAGCTATGAAATGGCGTCTTAAGGCTAGTAGCCAGATGGTTCCAGCCTTGTTGTATGTAGTAATTTATATGAAACATACAAGTAATCTTGAAAGAGCAATTGCGTTTGCTGCGGAAAATTTGGAAGATCCATTGGCATCAGATTTTAAAACAATATTATGGAATGTTCAAACAAAAAGATATGCAACAATAAAAGAATCTATTGATAGTTATTTGGAAGTTTGGAGAGATTATTCTTTGGAATTTATTGAGTCTTTCCATCTGGTTGAGTCTAGTTTATTTGAACCAAGTGAAGGACGAAGGGTAGAAATCTTGGAAAGATCATTATCTTTGATTTTAGAAGGAGTATATGATAAAATGTTAAAATATACTCATGAGGTTAAATCTCCTTTAACAAATGTATATATGTTAGGAATTGTTTTACCAACTTTAGCTTTAGCAATTTTACCATTGGCATCTACATTAATGGGTGGTGCAATAAAAACGAGTCATTTATTTATTGTATTTAATTTAATAATTCCTTTTTTTGTTATTTATTTAACGTATGATATTATGTATAAACGTCCTGGGGGATATGGAGATAGCACATTATTACAAAAAAACCCATTGTATTCTAAATTCGTCGATAAAAGAAGTTTGTTAAAAGGCTTTCTTGTTGCATTGCCAATTTTATTGGTAGGATTTTTCCCATTGATTTGGATGTATACTCCATTACATACAGTATTAGGTTTACCATTAGATTGGACATTTGCTGATTTAGGATTTGGATTCCTTCAGAATGTGAAAATTTTTGGGATTGAAGAAAGTATGGGTAAGGTATATGGACCATTTGGGCCTATTGCTATGATTATGAGTTTATGTGTTCCATTAGGAATTGCAACAATGTTTTCATATTCATATAAAAAACGTACAGAAGATATGATTAAAGAAAAACAAAAATATGATGAAGTTGAAAAAGAGTTTACATCATCTTTATTTCAATTGGGGAATAGAATTGGTGATGGTATTCCAGCAGAAGTTGCATTCGGGAAAGTTGCTGAATCTAGTAAAGGAACGTCTAGTGAAGGTTTTTTTATGTTAGTAAGTGATAATATTAGAAGTTTTGGAATGAATGTTGATAGAGCTTTGTTTGATAATAATCGTGGGGCTACAATATTCTATCCATCACATTTAATTGTAATGTCAATGAAAATTTTAGTTGAGTCTGTTAAAAAAGGATTACAGGTTGCAGCGAAAAGTTTGATGAGTATATCTGAATATGTAAAAAATGTGAATAAAGTAAATGAAAGATTAAGAGATTTGTTGGCTGATATTATAAGTGATATGAAAAGTAATATGAGTTTTATGGCTCCTATGCTTTCTGGTATAATTATTGGTTTAAGTGGAATGATAACTTTAATTTTAAGTAATTTAGGCGGAATGTTAGGCACAACAGATTCTGGTGCATTAAGTGGAATGGGTGGAACATTGAGTAATGTTACGGAAATGTTCGGAAATTATGCTACAATGATTCCTCCTTATTGGATGCAAGTTGTTGTCGGAATATATTTGATTGAAATAGTTTTTATTTTAACATCAACTTTGGTTACGATTAATAATGGTAAGGACGATTTAACAAAGGTCTCTGAAACTGGAAGAAATCTGAAAAAAAGTATAACGACATACGTATTAATAGCATTTATTTCTATTACTGCATTAACATTAATCGCCGGATTTGCTCTTGCAGGTATAGGATAATAACATATATAAATAAAATTGAATTGTAGACAATATGGATCAAAATCAAGAGGTTGATAATCAATATTATTTTTCTGAACTTTCTACTCGTTTGAGAGATATTGAAGAACGATCAAAAATTATAAAGGAAAAAACTCATGTTCTTGGTAAAAATTTTGTTGATTTAAAACAAGAGTCTACAGAAGATATTAAAGAATTAAGACAGAAAGTTTCTACAATACAGGAAGATATTGAAAAGATAAAATCTGCTATAAATTTTTTAATTAGAGATAATGCAAAATATGTGAAAAAGGAGGAACTTGTTTCTGTTGAACGAATGTTGAAAGATTTTCAACCATTAGAGTTTGTTAGAATGAAAGACTTAGAAGAGTTTAAAATATCAAAACAAATAAAACAAAAAAATATAAACTCTAAAAACAATTAATAATAATGACAATTTTAGATACAGTATTACAATTACAACAGAGTGGAATGTCGAATGAACAAATTTCTATGACATTACAGTCTCAAGGAGTTTCTCCAAGAGAAATAAATGATGCAATTAATCAAGCTCAAATAAAAAATGCTGTTAATCAGGCAGAACCGATGCAGTCTCCAGAGGTTCAAATTGGACAACAATATTCTCAAGCTCCTGTGAATTATTCTCAATATCAACAACAACCAGATATGAATCAACAGCAATATAGTTATCAAGATCAGTATCCGAATTCATATCAAGATAATCAACAACAATATTATCAGCAACCATCTTATGACACTGAGACTATAAGCGATATTGTAGAACAGATTGTTTCTGAAAAGTTTAAAGAATTTAATAAAAAAAATGGAGATATTGCATTGTTTAAAAGTTCAGTTATGGATAAGATATCTGATATTGATACTAGATTAAAAAGAATTGAAACAACAATTGATAAATTACAACAATCAATAATTCAAAAGATTGGTGAGTTTGGAGAAAATACGTCCGCAATAAGAAGAGATGTCTCAAATTTGCACGATACAACTTCCAAATTGATGAATCCCTTAATCGATAATTATAGAGAATTACAGAAAATAAATAGGAAGTCTTAAAAAAATAATTGTTTATGCTTTAATATGGAAAATAAATATTTGAAAGAATTTTTTTCTATTTTGTTGGCTGCAGTTGTTTTGTCAGTTTCACTTTATTATAAAAATACAAATTCGTTTTGGTTTATTTTGTTGTATATATCAATAACTATTGGAATTAATGTTTTAACTAAAAAAATAGCTGGTTATTATTATGAAACAAATATTGAATATTCTTTATGGAGTATTCAAAATATTGGTTTTAGACCTAGTCATAAATTAAAAACACCATTTCCTATGACTTGGTTACCATTAATTGTTAGTTTTGTAACTAATGGTTTTTTTCAGTGGATCCCAATTCTAGTTTTTAATGTTGAACCTAAACCAGAAAGAGCTTCAAAACGACATGGGTTGTATAATTTTTCTGAAGTTAGTGAACGTGATTTAGCAATTATAGTTTTTGTGTCAGTTATCTGTCATTTATTTTTTTCAGTTGTATTCTATCTTTGTGGTTTTGAAATACTTGCAAAATATAATATTTATTATGCTGTAGCTTCAATTATTCCTTTGTCAGATTTAGATGGTTCAAAGTTATTTTTCGGAAATAAAATTCTATGGTTTATAAGTACAATTTTATCTGTTTTGTTCTTTATGGTTTCATTCGGATTCTAAGAAATTTTTTGTGCTTCTTTTTCTAACCAAGCTTTCCATTTAGGAAAAACAATATCGCTTTTCGGAATTCCAATTTCATCTGTTACTTGATTACTTATTTGATGAAATGCGTTATTACTTTTAATTGTAAAGTCTGCTTCTAATAAATCTTTATTCTTGAGTTTGTCAGAGTAATTTACAATTTCTTCTTTTACCATTTGTCTCAATTTTATATTATCCCAAACGTTATCCCAATTTCCAGCCCAACCTTTTACATTTCCTGCAATTTCTTTTATTATTTCACTGTCTCCGTTTATTAAATCATCAGTTGGCTCTAATATGTCTTTATTTACATCATATTTCATTAAATCGACGAATCCACCCTCTTTTAATGGATCTTTTTCCCAATGTTTTCTAACTTCGCTAATAGACAAAACTCTTCTGACTGATTTTAGTCCGTCAGCTGTTTTTATTGGGTTTGCTATAATTATTAAATCCGTAGCTTTGAAAGATGTTATTGGAACTGCTAGGTCATTACAAACTCTATCAAAAACTGCATAAGGACTTCCACCATGAATTGTTCCAGCAACAACATTTGCTAATGCACCAACTCGCATTGCTTCATAAAGTGCTTTTGCTTCGTCGCTACGAATTTCTCCAACTATTAAGGATGAATCTCCAAGTCTAAGACTGGCTCTAATTCCTTCAGTTGCGTCAACTTCACTTGTTTCTCCGCTTAATGAACTTCTTACTTTCATACTTAAAATATCATAAGACATTTTTCGTAAATCAGCAACTGGTAATTCGAGTGTATCTTCTATTGTAATAATTCTATGTGTTGGCATTATTTCCAAGAGTAAACTTGATAACAAAGATGTCTTTCCGCTAGAACGTGTTCCTGCTACTAACATTGTTCGTGCTCCGTCAATAATAAATGATAAAAGTCCCGCTCCCAATCCATTAATCATTTTGTTTTTTATAAAAAGTGGAAGTGTCCAAGGTTTATTTCTATGTCTTCTTAATGTATATGCTAAACCGCCTTCACTTAATGGTTCTTGAATTATAGCAACTCTGGCGCTTGCGTTTGGGAGTTCTAGGTTTGTATCTAATATTGGGTTAGCTTCATCTAGTGCTCTTCCACTACTCATTCTAAATTTTGTCGCCCACGAATTTGCATCTTCTTGAGATGGAATTATATTTGTATCACATTCTCCAAAATCGTTATGCAAAACAAATATATTACTCAAACTTACTGGAGCATTTACCATTATATCTTGTAATTTTTCGTCTTCTAATAAAACTTCTAATATTCCATAGCCGATTGTATGTCGTACAAGTATATTTGATAATTTATTTATTTCTTCGTAGGTTAAATTAATATTTTTATTATTTGCTAAATCTCTCAACAAATCTTTGCTTACATTTAAGAAAATTTGTCTTGTCCTTTCTGTATCGTTTGTCTTGTCTTGTTCGGGCTTATGTTCGACTAAAACGTTTCTAGCTAAGTTTAATAACATATGTTGTTCTTCACTTAAATTATATTCAGGTGGGCTTAGATGATAAATTAATTTAGTTTTGTTTGGACTTTTGTATATAGTTACAAAAGAATGTTCTCCTTCTTTTGAAATTTCATATTCTTCAATTATTTCTGCGTCTTCTGGTATTTTAGAAACCATTCTTGTAAATGTAAAATTAGGCATTATATCTGCTCTAAAAAATTCTGAATAAATTTCTCGACTGTTAAATTTGTATTTGTCGTAATATTTTTTTGATTTTTCTATTAATTCAAGTTGATCAAAATATCTGATAACTTTTTCGAGCATTTTTATGTAATTTGCGTTTTCGTAACCTTTTTCTGAAAGTGCTCTTTGCTCGAACAATGCGCCCTTTAATTCTCTGTAAGCTCTTATTGGATCACCCTTTAGTAATTCGTTTATAATATAGTTAAAAAAAGAATATGCCTCTTCATAAAAATAGCCTAAATGATTTAATGATTCAATCGATACAACTTTTTCTTGTTTTGTTAGAAATTCAAATAACTGAGAAACTTCTAATAAATATTTAACTTGTGAAAAATTGTGACTGTAATTTCTTTGTTGTACGTAAACTATACGGCTAATGTTTGGATCTTCGTTTATTACGTCAATTGTTCTTGCCATAACTTCAAAAGAATCAGATAGACTTGGGACGAAATTTGCGCCCATATAATTAATATATATTACATTTTCACCGCTTTCTCTAACAGTCTCGCTAGAATATAATGGAGTATTTTCACCAAACATAGTAACCTCTTACCTATAAGAATTATAGATTATTAAAGTATTTCTATACTTATTCAACGAGAACTGCTTGTATTTGACCTTCTTGTGATGGTCTGTTTGTCACTTTTACTTTTCCTAAATCAGTCTCTAAAACAGCACCTTTAACAATAATATTTTGACGAGCTAGAAAAACATTTGCTGGTGTTTCAATAACATTCTTTATTGTTGCTTTTTTTGCTTTTCCATCAATAATTATGTTACATGAATTTCCTGCTAATAAAACGTTTTTTTCAGAACCACCACGAGTTCTAAGTGTCTTTACTCTGTTTTCTCCGATCTTTACAATTCTTGCTTGACTCTGTCTACCTGTGCTTTTTTTCTTTTTTGGATGTTTATATCTTCCACCACTAATTTTTCTTCCGATTTTCATACTTTTATAAAAACGATTTTCATTTAAAAGGTTTTGGGTATAGAATTATTATTCTTTTTTTAGTACACCAGCTACCACAATTGAAATAATTATTAATAAAAGAAACTGGAACCAATCTTTTTGCATCCAAGAAAGTGCATTTGTTAAGTTTATAGTCCAATGGAAAACATAAGTTGCGGACGTTATAAAAAAGATTATTACTAAAGCTAATACTACCCAACTGAACCATCCGTCTGATATGAATTTAAGTGGTTCTTTTCCTGGTATGAATGCTAATATTACAAATAAGAAAAATAAAATTATTACTATAACACTAATCCATGAAGACGTAAATTGAATAAATTCTGAGAGTTGTGTTTCAACAATAAAAAAACTTGCTAATATAAGCGAGATAAGTAAACTAGTACCTGAATTATTTCCTAAAACTTTTGTTTTTTGTAGAATTGCATAGCATACAATAAATACTAATAAGAAAGAGAATATTGGCAAAAAATATGTGACTATTGATGCAGTTGTCATTTAAGGTTTCCCGCTTTTTCCGCTTTGTCCACTTTTAGTTATTCCTATAACAAATATTACTATTAATATTAGTATTGGTATAAATGAAGTTAACCATTCACCTTGTAACCAGTTTATTAATCCTTCATATTGTGACCAATTTGGAATACTTGAAACAACCGCCCACAAAATAATTATTCCTGCGAATACTATGCCAATCCATTTATTTTTCATATTTTCCTTAGTATCACTATCAAAAAAACCTACAAAAATCAAGACAACTAATAACGCAGCTAAAGCAATTCCAAGTTTAGGAAATATGTTTGAAAAAAATTGTGGAACTGCGTCAATTTGTAACATTAATAATGCAGAAGCAATTGAAATTATTGCGTTGATTTCCTTTTTACTCTCTCCAAAAACTTTTGTTTTTTCTAAAATTGCAAAAATAATACCGAATACCAAAAAGAATGGTAAAACGTAAGTAAATATTCCGGAACTTTGCCATGTTGCAAATATTTCTGTTATTGAAACCATGTACTATTAGATTTTTTTATATTTATATACTTTTGTTTTATAGAAGATTAAGGTAGATAATAAATTATTGTTGATAGTAATATACAACTCATCATGCTAGATTTTGTAACGTTGAGTTTTATTGTCAAAATTCCGATAAGAATAGATGTTATGTAAATAATTGTTCCTTGAACTCCGGAGACTGCGATTGTTAATATTGAAACGAAAATAAGTATTGAAAATTTTAAAACCTGAAAATTAATTTTATTTATTTTCTTAGATATTTTTTTAGAAAGTAAATTGGTTACTTTTGCAGAGACAATTGCGGTTATTAATATAGTAATAATAATTGTTAGAAGGTCGGATTTTGTTAAAAAAGTTAGTTGAGATATTGCGGCGGCGGCTCCGCTTCGACTTTTGTTTATGGAATATAATGTTATAAAAGAGGTACATAAAACGAGTGTATTTATTGATCCGATTAAAATCATTGATTGTTTTGGTTCTTGTTTTTTGAAATTTCCTAACATAGATGCTTGACTTGTTCCAAGCCCAGGCAATAAAGAACAAAGTGGAGAAATAATTAAGGTTTTTATTAAAATTTGAAAAGATTCTTTTAGTGTTATTTTTTCTTCAGTTAATTCTTGATGAGGAATTTTATCGGTTTTTGTTGTTATCAAATCTGCTGTTCCAAAAAATCCAGTTAATAATGGTAATAATGGTTGATTTACCGTTGAATTCAGGACAAAAAATCCCAAAACACCAGAAAGAAGTATAATAATTATTGTTTCTATTTTGTTTTCAGTTCGATAAACAGATAAGATAATTATCCAGCTAAGTAACCAAGGGAACATAATTTCTATTTTGTCGTAAAATTGTAAAATTAATATCAAAGGAAATAAAATTATTAGAAAGGCTATTATTGCAATTATCGAACCTTTAATGGTATTATTTATTGCTATGTGCCCATTACCTTCGGCAACCATTTTTTGTCCTGGAGTTGAAATTATTGCTGTGTCTGGTGATTGACAAAATAAATAAATTGATGGTATTATATCTGTGAATGTGTTTGTGACCGATAACGAAACAATGTATATAATTCCTAATTTCGTTGAAAATTTATAGATTAAGCCGGATGTAACTAAAAGAGTTGTAATTAAATTATTATGAATTCCAGGAAGTAGACCTGTAATAATTCCAGAGATTATTCCCAGAATAAAAACGATAACTTCCTGAATCATTAACCAAAAAGAAAATGTATTATTTGTTTTTTATATAAAAATTAGGATAATTAATTAGTTATTTTAACTATTTTTTCTGCGATTAATTGTTGTTTTTGTCGATAAAGATCGTTTTTACCATATGCTATTATTGTGTCTCCGTTCTTGAGATTTAGAATTGAATTTTCAAAAACGATTATTGGATTTTCCTTATTATTTAAGTAAATTGTAATTTTATTATTTCCATAATCAACTGATTTAATATTTCCTTCAATTCGGTCATTTATATTTATACTAAGAATTCCGACGAATATCGTAAAAAGAATAATAATATCCAATAATATTATTTTGTTCATGACGATAATGCTCTCAACTTGGCCTGTATTTTTTCTAATTCGTCATCAATATTGTTAGAATAATTTATCTTGGGTTTATCAATAATCTGTTGTTGTTTTTTAGTTTCTCCTTTAAGTTTTGGCAATTGCTGTTGCAATAAATTTAAATCTCTATAAATATCGTTTGTGGCTTTTTTTAATTGTTTAATATAATCTTCTTTTAAATCTCTAATTTCTTCGATTTTTTTTAGTTGTAAAAAAGACTTTTTAATTAATAATTGTGTTTTCAGACCAGAAATCTTGTTATTTCTATATTTTTCAAAAGTTATAGGGACAAAAATACTCTCATCCATTTTATAACTTCCCGAACATTTCTCTATCTATTTGTGTAAGTAGTTCTTTAATAGAATTGTTTTGTTGCTTCCATTCAGAAACTTCTTGATTTTCTTTTTCTTTTATTTTTTCTAAATTGTCAATTATATCCTTTACATCATCAACTTTTTTTATTATACTATTCAAATATCCCTTCGATAAATTAAATTTGTCGATTCTTACAAAAAATGGTTGATCTTCTTGTTGTGTTTGACTTGGTTGTAAGTTTAATTCTCTCGTGGTTGGAGAAAATGTTGATAAACCTTGTTGTGATTGAATTGGTGATACAGGCACAAATCCACTTTGAAATGTATTTTGAAAATTTGTTTGAGGTAGTGGGGTATATTGTGTTTCAGACTTTTGTAAAAAATTCTGTTTATCTAATCCATTTGGGTCAACTAAGTGTGGTGTAGGTAATTCTTGTTTTAATGGAATTGCCGGAACCTTATCTCCTCTTTTTTTCATATTCGATGAAAAGAAGAATAATTTAAATATATTTGTTGTAACTTTAAAGTTAATTATTTAGATTTAAATTCAACAACGTCTCTATCTTTTAATATATGTTTTGTTCCAACTAATTGTCCAGCGAATTTTGATGATGGTCCCCAAATTTTTGTTTGGAATATATCTTTCGATAATCCTTTTAGAATTTTCTCTGCAACATCTTCTACTTTTGAGTCTTTTTTTAATATCATTGGAACATGACTTCTTTCTTTTCCTGGTTCTTTTGTATATATTCTAATTATTGGAAAAGTTTCAAATATTATTTTTTTTATGTGTTCTACTTCGTGTTCTGTAAAATCTTTTGAAAAATATTGTACATTAAGTTTCCTATATTTAGATTTCACTGTTTCTTTTAGTTTCCGAAGTTCAGAAGTGGATAAATTATCTATTTTGTTATAAATGTAAATTTTATTTGAATATGATTTCCATGTTTGTTTTTCAATTATGTCTAGTTGATTTAAATTGTCAAATATGATTAGTAACGTTCCAGTTGAATTTACTAAGGATTTATTGTGATCTGGAATTGGTGCGTCATCTATAATTTGAATTTTTACATCTTCAAAGTCGAAAGTCCCAATTATTGGTTCGTTTGTTGTATGTGGATATTGAGAAATTTTAGATTCTGGATTTCCTTTGGTTAATATATTAAATATTGTTGATTTTCCTACATTTGCTGGACCAAATAAAACACATTGCATGTCAGCTTTTTTTATTCCTTGTTGAGAAGGACCTACTTTTGAACCTTTTTTCTTCCGATCTACAGAATCTTTTAGTTTCTTGTATCTAGTTGTTAAATTTCTTAACATATTTTCAGAAGATTTGTGTTTTGGACATTCTTTTATCATTATTTCTAAACACGCCATTCGCTCTTCATCGGTTTGCGCTAATAGAAATTCTTCTTCTGCTCTTTTGTAAAATGGTGATTGATTTGTTGACGCCACATAAGATTTAAATAATGTAAGTTTTTATTTTTATTTATGAGTAAGAAGTTCGGTGATATTTTTTCGGCAGCAGTTGATATGTTTAAAGAGAATTTTAGTGTATTTGTTAGCATTGGATTTTTGACATATTTTATTCCACAATTTTTATCGTTTTTATCAACAGAATATAAATGGAATATGGGAATAGATTTTTTTGTTACTGTCTTACTTTTTGTTACAACATCGTTTTTTTTGATTTTTATTATTAAAACTTTGGATGGAAAAACAAAAGACGTAAAGAAAGAATCTTGGAAAATATTACCTAGATTTGTTTTGTTTGAGTTAGTTATTACGATATTTTTAATGGGTTTGAGTTTATTGTTAATTGTTCCTGGAATCATTTTTAGTATATTTTGGATTTTTGCATCTATTATTTTTATTTTAAATGAGAATGGAGAAATAAAGAAATCTTTAGGACAAAGTCATAATTGTGTTAAGGGAAAGTGGTGGAGAATATTTGGAATGCAGATTCTATTCTATTTAATAATTATTTTATTTGGAATGTTTATATTTGTTTTAATATATCTTATACCAAGCGTTGTTGTCGTTGGTGTTTTAACGACATTATTTGCTATGATATTTTATATACTGAGTGCATGTTTTATATATTCAATGTATAAGGAATTCTGTAAATATGAAGAGCCTAAAAAAATAAAGGTTGAACAGACAAAAAAAGTAAAGGTTGATGTTGTTAACAAAAAAACAGTAAAAAAGGCAAAAATTATTAAGTCTAAGAAAAATTAATAAACTATTTTATTATAAGTTAAATTATGGTTGAATATACTCAGAACTTTGTTATGGCGGTTGGTCTTATTGTATTTGCTGTTTTAATAGTTATACTATTGGTATTCCTGTTTACTAGAAAACCTAAAAAGAATTATTTTGATGCTCCGGAAGAACCTACTCAATCAACAAATAATACAAATACTCAAAAAATCTTTAATGATACATCAAAAGGTTTTACAAAAAAACCAAATAATTTAAAGAAATCAGTTTCTCAGAGTAAATATTCAAGTGTTCCCCCAACTCGTCCTCCTAGGAGATTTTAATATGAAAGTTGGTGTTCTTTTTAGTGGTGGAAAAGATTCAGTTTATTCTGCTTATCTATCTAAACTAAATGGAGATGATATTCGTTGTTTAATTAGTTTGGATAGTAAAAATAAATATAGTTACATGTTTCATACTCCATCTATTGCAAATGTTAGTATTTTAGCTGAGGCCATGGAAATACCAATATTGATAAAAAAAACAGAAGGTATTAAAGAAAAAGAATTAGAAGATTTAGAAAATATTATTTTAGATGCAAAAAATAAATATAAAATTGAAGGAATTGTTTCTGGAGCTATAATGTCTGTTTATCAGTCCTCAAGAATAAAAAAGACTTGTGATAAATTAAATTTGAAATTAATAAATCCTCTTTGGCAAAAAGAACAGTTAAAATTGTTGGATGAATTAATAAAAAATAATTTTCATGTTTTAATTATTGGTGTTTTCGCATATCCTCTTAATAAAACGTATCTTGGTAGGAAAATAGATTCTAAATTAATTCAAGAATTAAAGGAATTAAACGAAAAATATAAAATTAGTCTAATTGGTGAAGGTGGGGAATTTGAGAGTCTCGTTTTGTCATGTCCATTATATAAAAAACATATTTCAATTGTTGGATTCGAAGATTTTTGTGACGGAGAAAATAGTTTTTATAGAGAATTAAAATTGAAGATAAAAAATGAATAATTTAATTGAAAAAATTAAAAGTAAAAGAGAATTTTCTGGTTTACCGGATTCTATTATTAAAAAGTTTTTGAATGGATTTAATTCTGCAAAGATGTCAGATGATGAACTTGTAAAAGAGGTTAGAAAAAAACTAAGAAAGTATTATGGTGTTTTTTTGACAAACAAGGTTATCAAACCTAAAGATATCATGGATTATAATGCTGTTCTGTTAAGTCATATTTCAAGTAAAAAAAGAAATTATGAAGAATTATATGGAATTTTATCTAAATATATAAAGAAAGGATCAATTGTTTTTGATTTTGGTTGTGGAGTGAACGGTTTTAGTTTTGATTTGATGAAAAAATATTTTGGTTGTAAAAAATATTTAGGCTTTGAAGCTAGTAACCAGATAGTGAATAATATGAATTTATTTTTTGAGAATAAAAAGGTTGATGCAAAATGTATTTGGTGTGATATTATGGAATTAGATTTTTTGAAAAAAATAATAAATTCTTATAATGAAAATAAATTATTTTTTTGTTTTCAGGTAACTGATGCTCTAGATAAATTAAAAGAAGGTTCTGGTCTTACTTTTTTACTATTTTTGAAAGAATGTATGAATAAAGAAGATAAAATAGTTCTTTCTTTTCCCACAGAAAGTATTAGTGGAAGAGAAACATTTAATGATAATAGAAAAAACTTTTTTATTTCTTTAGAAAAAGAATTCAATATTGAATTTAATATAAAAAAATTTGGCGAAAATTTCTTAGTATTAAAGAAAACTTTATAAAGAATATTGGACGATAATATTTATGGAAGAATTGAGTATTTTTGTTTATGTCATTTTTGGAATATTGGCTTTAATTGATTTTGTACTGAAAGGAATGGGTATGTGGAGAGCTGCTAGAAATAATCAACAATGGTGGTTTGTTGTTTTATTGATGTTTAATACAATTGGAATATTGCCTTTGTTGTATTTATTGGTTTTTCAAAAAAATGTGAACGCTCATAAAATAAAAAAGAAGTAAAATGGTTGAATTTAATAAAATTACTTTGTCTAATGGTTTAACTATATTACATGAAAAACGTGATGTTGATGTTACGACTGTTATGTTTGCTGTTCCATATGGAGCAATGTATGAATCAATAAACGAAAAGGGAATTTCTCATTTGATTGAACATCTTTGTTTTAAAGGGACACCTACTAGAACTACAAAACAAATTTCTGATTCTTTGGAGTCGGTTGGTGGTGAATTAAATGCATTTACCCATGAAGAGACTACTGCATATTATGTTAGATTACCTAGTAATTATTTGGAATTAGCAGTCGATGTTTTGGGTGATGTTTTTTTTAATGCGAATTTTCCAGAAGATGAATTCGAAAAAGAAAAAAATGTAGTAATGGAAGAAATTAATATGTATAACGATAATCCATCGAGTCATACAATGGAAATGCTTAAGACAAATTTATATGAAGAACCATTTGGTATGTTTATCGGTGGAAATGTAGAAGATGTAGAAAGATTAACCCGTGAACAAGTTGTAAAGAAACATAATGATTACTATGTTCCAAAAAATTCGTTTTTGTGTGTTGTTGGAAATAATTCATTTGAAGATGTTGTTAGTTTTGCTCAAAAATACGTCGGTTTTCAAAAAGATGGATTAAAAATTGATAAATTAGATGTGAAGAAAAAAATAAACTCTTCTATTGAGAAAAGAGAAGGAATAATACAATCAAATTTAGCATTGGGAGTTCATGTCCCGTACAAAGGAAAAGGCAGAATTGCTATTGAAGTTTTTAATGCAATTTTTGGAGATGGAATGAGTAGTAAGCTATTCGAGGAAGTTAGAGAAAAATTGGGATTGGTTTATGTAATTAAAAGTGATTTAGATATTGGTAGAAATTATGGTTATTTGCTAATATTTGCAGGAACTGATGAGTCCAATGTTTCGAAAGTTATTGAAATTTCAAAAAAAGTATTTTATGATATGAAAAATATAAGTTTAGATGAATTGGAAAAGGCAAAGATAAAAGTAATTGGTAATAGAAAAGTTCATTCAGAAAGTAGTAATGATACTGCATTGAATTTGATTTTTAGCGAAATGTATTCATCGGCTGAGGATTATTATAATTATGAAAAAGAAGTTTCTGAAATAACATTAGATGATATAAAATCATTAGTAGATAATATTGAATTTTCTACATTTGTTCTGAAAAACAAAAGATGATCCTGCCAAGAATCGGACTTGGGCCTCATCGAAGTCAACGATACGTTCTACCATTAGACTACAGGATCACGAGTAACTTAGGGTGTGTAGTTTTTTAAAAGTTTGTTAACATTATCTTTATTAAGTTTAAAAATAATCTAAAAATATGAAAAATAAAAGAGGATATTCGTATTGGATTATATCAATTATATTAGCTTTGATTGTTATGTCAATAGGTTTGTATTGGATTTTTCAAGAATATTTTAATGATGATGATGTGAATGAAGAAATTTGTAAAGAAAGTATTATTTTGCGTAATACTATCCCAGATGTTGAAGTTTCTGGATTAACATTGATGGATTTAAAAGAAAAATATCCATTAAAATGTAAATCTCAAAGAATTCAAATAGATTATAATGATACTGAAAGGGCTACTAATGAAATTTTAACTAAGATGGCTGAATGTTGGAATTTATGGGGAAAGGGTGAATATGATATTTTTTCAAAGAAAAATTTTGATGCATATTCTACATGTTGTGTTTGCGCATATTTTGAATTTAGGGAAGACACCAAACAGTATTATTCTGAAAATCCAATAAATATAAAGGATTCAATGGATAATGAATTAGAATCTGAGATAACGTATAAACAATATTTGACGAATAAGGGGCAAAACCCATTGATATTAAATAATTTATATTGGAACGAATTTGATGTAAACTTTAAAGAAAATGAAGCTGCGTATAAAATTTCAATGACAAAAACAACAAGTAAATGTAATAATATGTATTCGTATCAAGATCAAAACAATAAAGATCTTGATTTTTGTACAGAAGAATATGATTTATTGAATGATACAATTATAATAGGAACAGTTAATATAACTTTTGCTATATTTGATGGTAAACCACTTGAGATTGCTAGAATAATTATATCAGTAGGAGAAAATGAAGTTTATATTAACGATGAGAATGTACCTTTATTAAGTGAACCAAATTGGTTATATGGTAATAAGTATATTTACGGACAAATGGATGTAGATGTTAATTCGGATTATTCTGTTGTAGAAAGAATTTATAATATAAATAGTCAAGATTCTTATTTTATTTATAAAAAAGGTAGTTGTACAGAAGGAGTTTGTGATTACATAAGAAGGTCTTATTATCAGAATGGTGAAACATATTTCACTAAAGAATATTATATAGAATGTGAAACAAAAACTGCTTCTAATAAAGATGGTAAAGAAATAGAAATATATTCATCTGATTGTTCTATCATGCCTAAAAAAAATAAGTATAATAAAATTAAATATAGTATATTATTACCGGAAAGTATTAATCCAAATGGGGGTAAATTTTTTATTACAACAAGTTCTATGACATATAGACCATCAGAATCAGAGGATGCTTTCACACAATTGATATTTTATCAATGGGATGATGAGACTATGAGTAAATTATCTTCTATGGTTGATTGGCCAAAGGGAGATGGATCTGATGAAAAGTTCCAAGAGGCTTTATGTAGTCAATGGGATTGTGAAATGGCATAATTGTACATTTTATTATAGAAATGTATTTAAATGAAATAAATAATACTTAAACATGTTAAGAATAAAAAAGATAGCTGATATGCTTGAGAAACAAGTTTATACTGATAATGGTGAATTCTTCGGTAAAGTAGAGGAGATAAACATCGTAAATAATAGAATAGATGGTTGGAGAATTGTTGCTAAAGATTTGACTATGTTGAATTTGTTAGGCGGTTCTAGAGGTATTATTGTTCCTCATCAATTTATTAAAGCTATAGGTGATATTGTTATTATAAGTAGAAATGCAGTTCCTGCAGTTAAGGAAGAAGAGAGTATTGTAGCTAGTAATGAAGATGAAATGTAAGTTTTTATAAATAGTTTCTAATTATTAAGTTTATGAGAGGTTTGTTTATTAATCCGAGAGAATATCAGAAGACGATTTTTGAGTCTATTAAAGATGTTAATTCTTTAGTTGTTTTACCAACTGGAACAGGTAAGACATTAATTGCGATGATGCTTTCAGAATATAAATTTATTAAAAATCCGTTGAAGAAAGTTGTTATTTTGGCTCCAACAAGACCTTTAATCGAACAACATTTGAATTCTTTTAAAAAATCGTTTCCGGAAGGATGGGCAGATATGCAATTGTTTACTGGGAAAACAAATGCAGATAATAGAAAAAAAGTATGGAGAACTGCAGAATTTGTTTTTTCTACTCCGCAATGTATTAGTAATGATATTCAGAAGGAATTGTATAATCTAAAAGACGTTTCTTTACTTATCATAGATGAGGCCCATAGATGTCTCAAAAATTATTCTTATAACAAAATTGCTACTAGATATAAGATTCAAAATGATGATGGTCAGATATTAGCACTTACTGCTTCTCCTGGTGGTGATAAAAAAACAATTGAAGATGTTTGTCTAAATATGAATATAAAAAGAGTAGAAGTTAGAACGAGAGAATCTCCAGATGTTAAACCGTATTTACAAGAATTAGATTTTGAAAAAATATTTGTTGATTTTCCTAATGAGTTTATGGAGATAAAAATATTATTAGATGAAATATATAACGATAAATTAAACGAACTAAAGGAGAGAAAAATTCTTTTTGGGTATGCAAATAAGGTAATGTTATTGAAAATACAGAATCGTTTAATGATTGAATTAAGAAAGAGTAATAAGGACGGTAATAGTATGATTGGTGTTTCTCTTTGCGCTCAGGCATTGAAAATTTCTCATGCAGTAGAATTGTTAGAGACTCAAACGATTTCTTCATTTGTTGAATATATGAGAGAATTATACAAACAATCTTCTGAAAATCAATCTCGTGCGGTAAAAAAAATAACTTCGGATCCTCGTTTTTCTAAAGCTTATTCTTTAGCGTTAAATCTAGGAAAGGAACATCCGAAATTGTATGAATTAAAAGAAATAATAAAAAATTCATTTAAAGAAAATACAAACTCAAAAATAATAATATTTGCTCAATTTAGAGAAACCATTAATAAAATTAAAGAATTTTTGAGTGATGTTTCTGGGGCGAAACCGGGAATTTTTGTTGGACAAGCGATGAAAGAAAATACTCGTGGAGTTAAAACAGGATTGAAACAAAAAGAACAAAAAGAAATGGTCGAGAAATTTAAGTCGGGAGATATTAATATTTTGATTGCTACATCTATTGCGGAAGAAGGTTTGGATATTCCGGAAGTTTCATTAGTTATTTTTTATGAACCAGTTCCTTCAGCAATTAGAAAAATTCAAAGAACTGGAAGAACTGCAAGGTTAGCTCCTGGACAATTAAAAGTTTTAATAACCAAGGCAACAAGGGACGAGGTTTATTATTATTCTTCATATAATAAAGAAAAGAAAATGCATAAAGTAATTGATGATATACAAAAAAATGGATTAAATATTGATTCTCAGAAACAATTAACTCTTTAATTATCCAATTTTTGTTTTAAGTTTTATAATAATAATTATTTTTATACCTTAATGGAAGATATTTTCTTGTTTAAAAAAATGCCAGTTGATAAGAAACGAACTATTATTGTTGATACAAGAGAAAAAAATTCTATGGTTCCTGCTTATTTGTTTAAATTAAAAATGAATGTGGTTTTTGAAAAATTAGATGTGGGAGATTATATAGTAAATGATATTGTTGTTGAAAGAAAAACGGCAAGTGATTTTTTTTCTAGTATATATTCAGGTAGAATTAAGGAACAAGTAAAAAATATGATTGAAATAAAACAAAAAATTATTTTAATTGAAGGACTAATGGAATATAAAAAATTTAACAAAAATGTCTTTTGGGGATTCTTTTCTTCTTATTGTATGACATTAGGTGTCCCAATTCTTTTTGTTAATAATGAAAAAGAAACTGCTGAATTTTTGAAATTTATGAGTTGTAAAAATGTGACTGTTGGACAAGTAAGATATTCTAAAAAGGCCAAATCCATAGAAGAGAAGAAAATATTTTTTCTTGAGGGAATTTATGGAATTGGAAATAAGAAGGCAAAGGAATTATTGAAACAATTCGGAAATATAAAAAATATTATTAATTTGTCAAAAGAAGATTTTTTACCTATTTTATCATTAAAAGATATTGAAGAATTTTATTCAATTATACTTTAAAAATGTAAAAAAGTATTTAAACAGAGTTCTTATTTATCTTTTATGGAGTTTGTACAAGATTTTTTGTTGGAGATGGCATTACCATTCATTTTGGTTTTTGTATTAACTTTTGCAATATTAGAAAAGACGAAAATTTTAGGAGATAAAAAACATCAAATTAATTCTATTCTTTCTTTAGTTATAGCAGCATTATTAATTTCTTTTCCGAAACCAAGAGATTTTATTGTTAACATCATGCCTTGGCTTGGTGTCGGTTTGGCTATTTTGTTTATATTTTTTGTGTTATATGGTTTTGTTGTTGGAGATATTGAAAAAAATACCCCCAAACCATTAAAAATTGCATTAGGTATTTTAGTTGGATTATTTGTTATAGGAGTAGTTTTATTTTCAACTGGATTAAATACACAAATTTCTGGATGGTTTGGTTCTTTAGCAACAAAAGGTGTTTTTGGTACAGGTTTGGTTGTTTTAGTAGTTGTTGGACTAATTATTTGGATAATTGCTTCTGAAAAATAAATATATTTTATTAAAATAGTGTATTATAAGAATAGATAAAATAAGCCTGTAGAGGGATTCTGACCCCCGACCCTCTGCTTACAAGGCAGATGCTCTAACACTGAGCTATACAGGCATGTTATGAACTATTTTCATATGTTTTTAAGTTTTATTATTGTTTGGGAATATTTATATATTAAATTATATGTTGATGTTAGAGGTGTTTTCATGAATGAAGTTGTTTTAAATTATTTGAAAGAGAATAAGGAAAAGTATAACATTGATGATTTAAAACAGGAAATTTTATCAAAAGGATATTCTGAATCTGAATTTAACGAAGCATTGAATGAGTTAAATGGAAAAAAAATATTAAAAAAAGATGTAAAATATAAAAGTCTTGGAGAAGCTAGTGTACCGAAAAAGAAAAAAGGTTTCTTAATCTTTTTAATAATATTAACTCTTCTTCTTGGTGGAATATATTTACTTTGTATAATTAAGGATATTAATTTATTTAGATTTTTTAATTAATTCCGAGAAATATTTATAAAGTAGTTCGAACTAAGTTTTTTATATTATGGATTCAAAAAAGGTGATACTGTTATGTCTAGGATTTGTATTATTTATTAGTATGTCTCTTGCAGGTACGTGGAAAGGAGAGGGTATTGGAACACAAAGTTCTCCGTATACAATTGATTCTTGTTCAAATTTAGATAATCTACTTTCATTAGAAAATTCTGATTTAATGAATGCCTATTATGAATTAGCTAGTGATATTGATTGTTTTAATACCTCTATTTCCCCAATAGGAGGTTCTTCAAATCCATTCAATGGGAATTTTGATGGTAATGGTTATGCTATAGTTGGATTAAATATTAGTAAACCATATGAAGAAAACGTAGGGTTGTTTGGTTATATTGGTTCAAGTGGTGTTGTAAAAAATTTGCATGTAACTGATTCTACTGTAATTGGTGGAAATAATGTGGGTGGTATTGCTGGATTTTTAGCAAGCGGTGGAAGATTAATTAATTGTTCATTTGAATCTGGAAATGTTTCTGGAATAATACATGGTGTCGAAGTAAATGTTTCAAAAAATGATACTATTGACGAAATTCCCTCAGTAGAAATTTCAGTTACTTATTTGTCTAATAAACAATTATGTGAAAATCAAAATTCTAAGGACTACAAAGTATACAAATATGATGGATCTTCAAAAAGTTGTCTTAAATGTGATGATGGTATATTTGATAAAGATGGAATTTGTAGAATTAATAATTCGGAAGCTTGTATAGCTAATGGTGGAACATGGCAGATAGATGATGTGTGTTATGATCGTAGTTCGAATTTTGATGGTGTAAAATATGAAAATGGTGTTTGGTCATATGATAATGCAGATTTATGTGTGGGGGATGGTTTTGTATGGATAGATAATGAATGCTATGATGGTGCAAATTATTATGGTATCATGACTGAAAGAACTTGTCGTGAAAGTAATAAATATTATACAACAATATGGCAGCAAGATGGTAAATGCTGGTCACAAATAGGATCAGTAGCTGAAGTCGAATTTTCTTATATGGATGGATTACCTTCTTTTTCTAAATCAGGTACATGTAATGATAATTTAGATTGTTCTTCTAAAGAAACATGTATTAATGGAATTTGTGGAACTGTTTTAGGAAAAACCTGTACAACATCTTCTGATTGTGGAGAAAGTCAATTTTGCAATACCCCTCAAGATCAAAATCAGGCATTTTGTGTAAAATATAATGCGTCATTATTGTCTACAGAGGATGCATGTTTAATAAAAAATTATAACAATTATAATATATATAGGTATGACGTATTTTCAGATAAATGTTTTCAATGTCCTGGTGAACGTGATAGTTCTGGAATTTGTAGATATAATAATTCGGAAGATTGTATAGCTAATGGTCATCAATGGCAGGTGGATGGTGAATGCTATCTTATTGGTGAGGATTTTTCAGAATTGTATTATAATACGACGAGTAATAGTTGGCAATTAAATGAAAAGGGATGTTCTAATAAAAATTTTGATTGGAAAGAGGATGCATGTTATTATTTTTCTGAAAGTACATGTGATGGGGTATATTTTTCGAGTGGACAATGTTTTGAAAAAGGGTCAGATGATTATATTGCTTTTTATGAGAATGAATATACTATTGAAGATTATATTGAAGAATTCGGTGGGTGTGTAGATAGTGAAGGTTGGCATCATTCAGATGGTAATTGTGGTGAACCTGTTGTTATTGATGACTCTTCTTATGACGATGATTATGAAGAAGTAAGTAGTTCAACAGATAATAACGGTGTAACAACAATAGTATCAAAAAATTATGCATCAGGATACGAGGCTTGTATGGGTGATGAAGAGTGTTTAAAGCATTATGAACAAGGTGGTACAATTGAGGTCATAGCCCCTGTTTTGCTTCCGTTAATTCCATTTGTTTCTGCAAGTCAGCTGGATGTTCCTGATGTTTCTGGAAATAATATTGGAGGTTTGGTTGGTAAAAGTCATGGGATAATTGATTCTTGTTTTGTTAGTGATACATATATTCAACCTATTTTAACTAATTCAGAATATTTTGGAGGTTTGGTTGGATATGTTGTATCATCAACAATAACTAATTCTTATGTTAGAAATTCAAATGTTGGAATTTCAGGTTCTAAAAAAAACGGTAAAGGGACGACATATGTTGGTGGATTTGCTGGATATGTTGAAAATGGAGAAATAACTAATTGTTACTCTGCTTTAAACACAATAAATGGAAGAACATATGTTGGTGGATTTATCGGAGTGAATTCTGCGGTTATAAAAAATAGTTTTACTAAAGAAAACGTATTAAATATTGCTGGTTTAAACTATGATTCTTCAGTAGAGGGTTGTTTTACATCATGGAATAAAAATAATAATCTTGACTTAGTATATTCTCAGTCAATATGTGGAACTGAATACAAAGAGGAATGTGACTATAATTCTTGTAGAGCGTGGGGTAAAAGTTGTAAATGTGGTTCTTTTTGGTGTGCACGTCAAAAACCAAAATGTTGGGATTCATCTCTATCAATTAATGCTTTTACAAATTTAAATTCAAATGTAAATGGTATAACAGATATAGGTAGTACAAAGGTCACTGGAACAGGTATATCTCGTTCTGGTTTATTTAAAGAATGGGATTTGGGTGGAGTGTGGAAATTAGTTGACTCGGATTATCCAAAGTTAACTTGGTCTGAAAATAATAAAAATTCTACAATTTATAGTTTAAGAAAAAAAATATGTGAAGGAAAATATCAATGTGGACGTATTGAAGAATATGGTATTAATTGTGGTACTTGTTCTTCGAATTTATACACGTGTGAAAATAATAGATGTACTAGTTCAAATATTATAGATATTAAAACAAATATAATACAACCAAGAATAAATTGTGTTTCGGAATTAAATCCAATTTTAAAGTATGGAATATATGACTCTAAATTACTAAAAAATATTTCGTTTACAAAAGGAACACTAAATAAGAATTTAGATATGTCTAATTTGATATATTCTGTAAGTTTCGATAGTAGTAATGATATGAGAAGTGGAGTTTTTGGGGAATATGGAGATAATAATAATGGAATATGGAACGAAAATGGTATTTATGGTGGGGCCTTGAAATTTGTTGCAAATAATAAATCAAATTTTAATACTAAAGTTAAAAATTTTGTAGATAATTCTTTCTCGTTTGGTGGTTGGATTAAAACAAATGAAGAACATGAAATAGATGGAAATTCATTAGATGGAACTCTTGGAGTTGCAGGACAAAAATATGCTGTTTGGCCTGATCATCATGGAGACACAGGAGCGGGATTAGGTTTGTCAGTTGGAACTAATGGAATTTCTGTTTATGGACATGGAACGAATTATATGCCTGCTTTGTTGACGTATAATGCAGATATTGGTAATGATTGGAATCATATAATGGTTGTTTGTGATTCAAATAAAATAATGTTATATCTTAATGGGCACAATGTTAAAAATAGTTCAAAAATTTCAAAAACATTATATTCACCTACAATAATAGGTGGTGGTTCTTATGGATATTTTAATGGATTTATTGATGAATTTAAGATTTTTAATGAATCATTAGATTCTTCGGAAATTGAATTTTTATATGAATCAAATGTTAGACCTGGAAATATTAATACAAACGATTATTGGGAATTTGAGACAAGATTAGCAGATAGTGAAAAATACGAGTATAAATTAGATGTATGTTCTCTAGCTGGTTCTTGTATAAGCTCAGGTAAGCAATCAATAATGGTTGGTAATTGTGATGTGAATGTATTGATTAATGAAATTTCATCTATAGAGGAGAATATGTGGAAATATAACATAACAAATATAGGAAAAGTGGATGTTACAGATTTAACCTTAAATGTAAATACAGACGAATTTCAGTTAATAATTGAACCTAGTAATTTTATTAATAATGAATCTAGAACAATAGAAGATTCTATAATATTAGAGAAAGGTCAATCGCAGAACATAACTGTTATGTTCAATCCTAAGGATGATACGATTTTAGATATGGTTCCTACTTTAATGGATGATGGCCGAATATATCTTTCAAAGAATGTAGAATTAACATTTGGATTTAATAATCAAAATAATTATGAGACGAAACAAATTACGTTAAAATATTATTTATCATGTAATGAATCTAATAAAGATACAATTTACACTTTAAATGGTGATAAATATACCTGTATATGTAATAAATTTTGTAAGGAAGGTGAATATTGTCCATGTGTAACTTCCCCGAAGATAGGTGAGTTATATAAAATTATAAATGGAATTGCTAGTGTTGTATTTAATGTAACGAGATTTTGAATTAAGTAAATTTATAAAGTTTAGGCGGTAAAAAAAAATATATGATGATTTCAAAAAAGGTGATATTATTTTTTGTTTTGTTTTGTTTTGTATTAAATATAGTAAATTGTGAATCTGATGATATTACATATAGATGGTACTCTTATGGAACAAATGTAGTTCTGGGAGAAACAAATGAGTTTTCATATCCATTTCCACTTCCTGGTGTACAAAATATTGTTTTGGAAATTAATTCTCCAAGTATATTGAATGGTATAAGTAATGATAATACAATTCAGTTTTATGTCGTTTATCCAGGACAATCTTATTGTTATAATGATAAAGAATCTGGTGGTCCTTTCTGGATTGTTGATGATGAAGATAATCCCATTGTTTCTAGTAAAGAAGATTGTTATAGAACAGATACATATGGTTCAAGGACAACATGTTGTAGTCCAGGATATAAATGTGAAATTGATAAAGGTGTTTGTAGTTTAGAAAAAAGTGATATAATTATGTGTAGTGATTATACAATAAAAGAAGATTGCGAAAACGATACAAGTCATGTAGCGGAAGTGACTAATGAAAAAATTGTAAATATAGAAAATTTTTGTGATGGAGTAATAACTAGATCTGGGAATGAATTTGAATATGCATCTGATTGTTCATGTGTTTGGAATTCTACTACAAATACATGTGGTGCAAGTTATAGAGTTGTTGGAACTAAGGAGGATGGTACATTAAAAGAAGATAGTTATTATAAATGTACAACATCTACTACTATATCTGAGGGAAATTGTACTGCTGGTGATGAATATAGATTAGACAAAATAAAAGCAGAATATTGTGCATATGATAAAGAGGGAAATCTGGAACCTAATTCTTGTAAAGAGGATGATGCTAGACCCGTTTTTTGTCGTGATGCTACAAGAAAAATTGATTGTGGAAATGTTGTTTCACTTCCATTCTTTGATGGGTTTGGATTTGTAATCGCTGTGGTTCTAATTGTTGTGTATACAGTTTATGTATTTAAATTTAAGAAAAAAAGTGTTAAAAAGAAATAAGATAGTTTTAAAAAACTCCTTTGGTATATGTGTATATGAGATATAAGGAAGGAGATTTGGTTTTATGTACCGTTAAAGATGTTGGGAATACGGTAACTAGTGTGGTTTTAGACGATGGAACTAAGGGAACCATTATTTCTTCAGAAATTGCATCTGGAAGAATAAAATATATGAGAATGTATGTTGTTCCAAACAAAAAAATAGTTTGTAAAGTTTTATTAGTTGGTTTAGATTCTTTAGATTTGTCTTTACGAAGAGTTAGTTTAAAAGAAAAACAAGAGGTGATGAAAGAATATAAACAAAAGGTTGCGATAGATTCAGCATTTGAACAAATATTAAAAGAAGATTGTAAAGAAGTTAAAGAAAAAATTATCAATGATTTTGGTAGTTTGTTAAATTTTATTAATCAAATGAACGACGAATTAATAGCTAAATATATTCCCAGTGAATGTATAGAGCATATAAAAAAGATAAATGAAAAAAGGCATAATTTAGTTGAGATAAAATATTCAGTTTCAATTAGTTGCCTTGAATCGGATGGTATTTTGAGAATAAAGAAAGTACTTGAAAATAACAATGACAAATTAAAAATTATTTATATTTCTGCGGGTAATTTTATATTGAAATATAGTGCTATTGATTTTAAACAAGGTAAACAAGAAATATTAAATATAATAGATAATATGAAAGAGAAGGCAAAACAAAACAATTGTATTTTTGAATTTAAAGAGGAAAAGAAGTAATGGGTCTAAAACAATGTACTGTTTGTAAAGAATACAATTTGACGAATATATGTAGAAAATGTGGATCAGAGTGTTTAGATTCAGGGTATAAATTTAAACAAATACGAGATGCTCCAAAGGATTCATCTAAATATTTTACTGAAAAACGGAAACATGAGAATAGTTAATTTAATAGTTATTTTTTTATTGGGTGCTTTTGCTGGTTATATTTTAGAGTTTTGTTTTAGAAATATTGTTCACAAATCAAAGAATGTAATTGATCCTGGTTTTTTGAAAGGTCCGTATTTACCATTATATGGTTTTGGTGTACTTGTGTTGTATATTTTGTCTAGTTTAGAAATTAATATTTTACTAAAAATTTTATTATTTGCTTTTTCTATAACAATTCTAGAATTAATTACTGGTTTATTTTTTGAAAAATATTTTCAAATAAAATTATGGGATTATTCAAAAAATAAATTAAACTATAAAGGAATAATTTGTCCTCTATTTTCTTTTATTTGGACATTATTATCTTTGATGTTTTATTATTTTGTATATCCAGTTATTGAAGAAGTATCTAATTTTATCTTATATACTCCAGATTTATTTTTTATTTCTGGTGTCGTTTTTGGCTTTTTCTTAATTGATGTTTGTATATCGTTGAATATCTCTTATAAAATTCAGAAATTAACCAAAATAAATAAAAGAAAAATACAGAAAATAACTGAAAAGAATAAAAAGATGATAAAAAAGAAAATAAAAAATAATAAGAAAAGAATTCAAAAAATAGTTTTATCGTTCGAAGAATTTAAAGAGAATTCAAAGATGAATTTTAATTTATCTAGATTAAAATAATTAATAAAAAATTAAGCAGCTACGTCTTTTAATCCACTTTCTTCTATTGCGAATATAGTTTCATTTTCTGGTAAATTAGGACTATCTATTAATTTTATAACTCTAGTATCTTTTTTACCTCTTCTAATATACATTCTAAATGTACATGCGTGTCCTACAATATTTCCACCAATAGCTTTTGTTGGATCTCCGAATAGTTGGGCAGGGTCTGACATAACTTGATTTGTCACATAAACTGCTAAATTATATTGTTCAGCTAATCGTTGTAATTGGTGTAAATATCTGTTTAATCTTTGTTGCCTATCTGCTAATTGTCCTCTTCCTGTAAATTCGGCTCTGAAATGTGCTGTTAGAGAATCTACAATAACTAATTTTATTGGTTCTCCATCTTTTATTAATTCAGCAACTTTATCCAATAATAACATTTGATGATCTGAGTTAAATGCTCTTGCAACTAAAATATTTTTTAAAACTTTTTCAGGATTTGCTCCAATTCCTTCTGCAAATTGTTTTATTCTCTCAGGTCTAAAAGTTCCTTCAGTATCGATATAAACAGCTTTTCCATTACAACCACCTTTCTCTATCGGTAGTTGTACGGATACAGCTAACGAGTGCGCCAGCTGAGTCTTTCCAGAACCAAAAGCACCGAAAGCCTCAGTAAGCGATTTCGTTTCTATTCCCCTTCCACCCAGAAGATTATCGACATTTTTACTTCCTGTTGTAATATAACCAATGGATTTTCTATCCTCTACATATTGTAATCCATCTTTAAATCCTAAATTCATCATTTCTCGTGCAGCTTGTATTGCTTTTCTTGCAACTGTTTCTGTCATTCCTGCAAGTTCTGATAAACTAGAAGGAGTTAATACTGCTAATCCCATTAAATCAAATATTCCAGCTGCTTCTAATTTTGCAACCGCTCCTGGACCAACTCCAGGTAAATCGATTAGTTGTGGTTCTTTTTCTTCTTTCTTTTTTGTAGTTTTTTTTACAGTTTCCTTTACTTCTTTAATCTCTTCAGAACTATCTTCTTCCTTTACCATAATCATCATATACCAATAATTCTTTATAAACATTTATATGATTTTATATGATGTAATCGACGATAAATTAAAAAAATATTTTAAAAATGACAAAATTTTTATATAAAAATACACGAATATTGACGGTATTATTAATTTTCCAATTTTTTAATTAACTCATCAATATTAACAATTTGAACGTTTGTTCCAATTAATTCTAAGTTATTAAATAAACTGTTTCTTCTCACATTACCCTCAATGTATACTTCCGTTCCTAAAAATTTTTGTTTAAACGTTTCAAATATTTCTGTATTTTCTAATTCTTTTTCATTTTGTAATTTGTTTATATTTTCACTAAACAAAACAGTTCTTATTGAATCTGTTCCATCATCAAGTACTAAATTTAATATTCCTCTTTTCTGTGGTTCTATTTTCCCATGTTCTTGACAAATGTATCCATCTATTTCCGAAACTTTTTTATTACATTGTGGACAAACACTATAAAATCTTATTGGAAAAACTTGTACAATTATACCTCTTATTTTAATAGAATCTCCATTAGATATTTCAGATAAACTTTTTTCTTTTGTTTCTCTTTGTGTTTTAATTTCATTCATTTCTTTTTGAATTGGTTTAATATCACTAAAACTAGACAAATGTATTTCGTTATCTCTTGTGGATGCATTTTTTATTTCAACAACAGAGCCAATTTTTATTTGTTCAGTTTCTATTAATGCAATATGATTAACATCCCAGAGAACAGTTCTACAATTACCGGTTTCGTCAGCTAATATAAAGTTTGCCACCTTTCCTGATTTCCCGTTTTTTTCATATTCTCGAATTGGAAAAATGTTTATTATTTTCCCAGTTACATTAACTTTTCTCATTCCTGGCATTAATTCAGTTATTTTTAATTCCTGATTCTCAAAACTAATTCCTAATTCCGCTGCAATTATTTGTGCTGCACCTTCTTTTGATATTAAACCAGATAATTTTGTTTTTTTTGACTCAACTCTTTTTTCAATTTCTTCTTTTGATAAATTAGAGGCTTTACTTATTCTTTCAATTAATAAATCATAATTTTGCATATTTGTCTTTATGTAAGTGTGTTTATAAAAATTATTGTAATTATAGGATAAGCGATTATAATTCAGTTGTACAAAATACTTCGTTTTCTGTACAGATAAATGTATTTTCAACTTGACTTACTGGTTCTTTTCCTTTTTCTATTAATAAAGGATATTGATATATTGTTCCGTTTTGTTCTAATAATTTTAATAAATATCTAGTTCTGGTAAACCCCGCATTTACTAACCATCTTTCACAAAAAGGTCTTGTCTTATAATTAATTTTTATATAATCTAATAGTTTTCTTGCGTCTCTATCTCGTACAATGTTTTCCGAATTGATACAAAATATATTTCCCCCAATTCCTTCGTATATATCGCCAACTCCAGTTGTTACAAATGGTTCAATTGCAAAACCTGAATTTGGTAATTTTTTTGTAGAACTATTTTTGTAATTTGGTATTGTTGGTCCAGTATGAATTAAATTTTCACCTAAACCATGTCCGCATAGACTATGAATTAATTTGTAATTGGTTTTATTTTTTTTATTATACTCTTCAAGTGTATTTGTTGCCATTTCCCCAATATCTTTTATTTGTGAATTTAGACTAAGTATATTTGTAATATTTTTAAGAATTTTTTTATTTAATTCAATCATTTCTTCGTATTTTTTTGATTCTGAAAGATCAAATGATATAGAGGTGTCTGCGATAAATCCATTTACACAAACTCCAAAATCTATTTTTATTAATTCTGTTGCCTCTTTTGTGTCGTTTGGAATGGGAGTATAATGTGCAGCTATTTCATTTATACTTAAATTTGTTGGAAAAGCTGGAACTGCGTTTTGTTTATAGATTTTATTTTCTATAAAATTAGCAATATCTAATAATTTTATATTTGGTTTTACAAAGTTAATTAGTTCTTTTTTTATTTCGTCAGCTATTTTTCCAGCTTTTTTGTAAGAATTTATTTCATTTTCTTCCATATTTATTAAAATAATCTTTATTATAAAAACCTAGCTAATTAAATCAAAAAAATACCATTAACTTTATAAATAGAATTTTTGTTTAACTATTACCTATGATTGACCTTAGGGTTAGGAGGATTTAGGTTCTCTTAATTAATTAAATTAAAAAAACAAAATGGAAAACACATATAACATTGTTGAAAAAGCAAGCAAGACTGGGAAAGTTGACAAGGGTGTTAACGAAGTTACAAAGGCTGTTGAACGAGGAATCGCAAAAGCAGTTTTTGCTGCAAAAGACGTTGACCCTAAAGAATTGATTCAACATTTACCTATTATCTGTAAAGAAAAAGGTATAAAATTTGTTGAAGTTGATTCAAAAGAAAAGTTAGGTATTGCTGCTGGAATTAATAGATCTACTGCTGCCGTTGCTATAATTGAAGCTGGCGAAGCAAAGTTAGATTAATTAAAACCTAGTTTTTTCAATAAGAGAATTATTAAGAATGGCAAAGGTACAAAAAATTCAAGATTCGAAAGCTCAAAAGAAGTCCACAGGTGCTTCTAAGGGTAGTGATAAACTTGTTGAGGAAGGACCAGTTCCTGCTGTTGTTGAAGCATGTTTGGGAAGAAGTGGAACACGAGGCGAAATAACTCAAGTTAAAGTTAGAATTTTGCAAGGTAAAAATAGAGGGAAAACGATGAGAAGAAATGTTCGTGGTCCAGTTGATAAAAAAGATATATTAATATTAAGAGAAACAGAAATAGAAGCTAGAAAAATTATGAAACGAATAAACAAGGGAGGCCAGAGTTAAAATGCCAGTTTGTTGGTTTTGTAAGTCTAATTATGAATTTCCAAGAGGAATTTCAGTAGTTCAAAAAGATGGTTCAGTTAGACATTTTTGTTCTTCTAAATGTAGAAAAAATTCTGAAATGGGAAGAAATAATAAAAAAGTTGATTGGGTTAGAAAAAGTGACGTTGTAAAAGAAGCAAAAGCTAAGTTAAAAGCTAATAAGAAGAAATAATTCTAGAAACTATTAAAAACGTTTGATTAAGTATATGTTTATGGTAAATAATAAAACTCGTGAAGAGATACAGGAAAAATATTCTGAAAATTTAAAGAGAAGATTTCCTGCTAAAGAAGAGTTTATTGAAAGAATGCGTCTTCTTTTAGGAGATGAAGTAAAAGATTTTTTAGAAATTTGTTATACGGAAACTCCAGATTCTATTCGATGTAATACTATAAAAATAAGTCCAGAAAAATTAAAGTGTCGTTTAGAAAAGTATGGTTGGAAAATAACTCAACCTTTAAATGGATTTCCGGAAGTTATGATTGTTAGTGGAAATTCGGCTGGTGCTTTGGGAAAAAGTAAAGAACATTTGTTGGGTTATTTTTATGTTCAGGAAATTAGCTCTATGCTTCCAATGCTTATTTTACAGCCAAAAGCTGGAGATGCTTTACTTGATTTATGTGCTAGTCCTGGAAGTAAAACAACTCAAGCTGCTGCTTTAATGAATAATGAAGGAACTATTGTTGCTAACGAAGTAAATATGGGACGTGTTGGAATTCTTTCAAGTAATTTAGAGAGGTGTGGTGTAACGAACGTCGTTATTACAAGAAAAGATGGAATTGCTTTATGTAATAATATTATAAAAAAAACAAATATAAAATTTAACAAAATTTTAGTTGATGCTCCATGTACAGGAGAAGGAACTTTACGAAAAAGTCCAAAAACTTTTGTTATGTGGAATAAAAAAATGATTGATAAAACTGCATCTCTTCAACGTAAATTGGCTTCTGCTGCATTGAAACTTCTGGATGTAGCAGGAGAAATGATTTACTCAACATGTACTTTGGGACCTGAAGAAGACGAATTCGTTGTGGATTATTTAATTAAAAATTTTGATGTAGAAATAGAACAAATAAATTTACCATTAAAGTTTAGAAATGGAATTACTGAATGGAATGGTAAAAAATTGGACAAAAATGTTTCAAAATGTTTAAGGCTTTATCCTCAAGATAACAATACAGATGGATTTTTTGTTTGTAAAATGAAAAAGATAAGTGATAAATGTTTATTGGAGGAAAAAAAATGATTTTTCAATTTATGGATAATTCTAAAAAAAAGAAATTTATTTCTGGATTTGAAAATTTTGGGATTGATAAGGTACCTGAAAGTTTAGTAAAATGGGGAAGTGAAAGAGTTAGAGCTTATACGGGTGATTTAACAAAAGAAGATATTGCAGCTTTGGTTGATATTGTCCCAGTTGAAGGAATTGGATTGTATGTTGGTAAAGATAGTATAGATAAAAAAAATGGAAATCATGAGTATAGATTAAGTTTGGATTCTGTTCATTTATGGAAAGATAAGATAAAATTTAATATTTTAACATTGAATGAAGAACAGGAAAAAAAATGGTTTTTGGGTAATGATGTTACAATTGATGAACAACAAAAAAATAATTTGAAGGGATTTGTTGTAATTAAATCAAAAGAAGATGGAGACTTTATCGGAGTTGGAAAGGTAGGGAATGAAAATATTTTATATAATTTTTTACCAAAAGAGCGTCGTGTAAAGGTTTCAGTTATAAACTAATTTGTCAATAACTTTATAAATTAATATTTGATAAGTATATCATGGCTTTCAAGGATTTTTTACAGAATTTGCCTGAAGTAATTTCTCCTACGGAAAAAAAGGTAAATTTTAAGGTAGCTATTAAATGGACATTAATAGTTTTGCTACTTTATTTTGTATTGTGTAATATTCCTTTATACGGAATTACAGAAAATGCATTAAGTAATTTTGAATATTTGGCTATTTTACTTGGAACTAGTTTTGGTTCTATTATTACATTAGGTATTGGTCCTATTGTTATGGCTTCTATTATTTTACAATTATTAGTTGGTGCTCAAATTCTAAAAATAGATACGAATACTGAAGATGGTAAAAAATTTTATCAAGGATTATCTAAGTTATTGTCATTTGTTTTTATAATATTTGAAGCAATGATTTATGTTTTAATGGGAGGAGTTGCGGCTGTTCCTGGGAAAGAATTTATCGTAATAATTCAATTGTGTATAGGTGGTGTTTTATTATTATTTATGGACGAGATTGTTCAAAAATGGGGTTTAGGTAGTGGTATTTCATTATTTATTGTTGGTGGTATTGCTTGGAGATTATTTGCACAGTTATTCCAGTTTATTGGTACATCTGGTCAATTTGCTGCAAGTGGTAAGGTTTTATCTGTAATTTATTCATTTGCGAATAATGATCCAACTGGAGCTATGGTTGCTTTGGTTCCAATTGTAATTACTGTATTATTATTCTTTGTAGTTGTTTTTGCTCAGAGTTTGAAGGTTGAAATTCCATTATCTTATGATAGAGTTCGTGGATATAATGTTAAATGGCCATTGAGTTTCTTTTATACAGGTGTTATTCCAGTAATATTAGTTTCTTCTTTAACTGCTACATTACAATTATTTGGTGGTTTATTACAGACTTGGCTTGGTCATCCTACATTTTTAGGAAATTTTGTTAATGGAGTTGCAACAAGTGGATTCGCATTCTGGATAGGCTCAACGGATATAGTTTCTGCATTAATTACAGGTACATTTAGGTGGCAATATTTGGTTCAATCTTTATGTCATTTATTGTTTTATTGTGGTTTCTCAGTTTTGTTTTCATTCTTCTGGGTTACAACAAGTGGATTAGATGCTAATAGTCAAGCTAAAAAGATAATGGGAAGCGGAATGAGTATTCCTGGATTTAGAAAAGATGAAAGAGTTTTAGAAAGTATTTTGTCTAGATATGTTAAACCATTGACTATTATGGGTGGTTTTGCTATCGGTCTTTTAGCTAGTGTTGCTGATCTATTTGGCTCATTAGTTGCTGGAACAGCTATTCTTTTAGCAATTATGATTTTATATCAGATGTACCAAAATGTTGCTCAGAAATACGCATTAGATATGAATCCTGCGATGAAAAACTTCTTTGGTGGAGTAATGTAAATAACAAAATCTTTAAAAGTATTATTCAATAACATATTTTATATTGGGTGCATAGTCTATTGGTAGAATCGCCGGCTCCAGACCGGCGGAGGGGGGTTCGATTCCTCCTGCGCCCATTTTTTATTCATCCATTAATTCGACTCTGTTATCTTGTGAAAGAATATTTACAATTTCGTTATCTAGATTTGCAATTTCTCCTTTACTAAATGGTCCTATTTCATTTCCTTCAATATCTAAGAATGCTGGAACTTCTTCAACAAATCTAACTAATTTATGTTTTTTTTCACTGTCTGCATCTTGTTTCATTTCATTGTCTTTATTTTTATTTGATTTTTCTAAAGATTTTACAATAGAATCAAATAATTCTTTTTCAAAATTTAACAAATTTTCAGAGTCTCTTTTACTTATTCCTGTCTCACTTGCTATAAATGCAAGATTTAATATTTTTTTCTTTCTAAGTCTTAGTAAGTCCTGAAAACTAGTTATAGAATTTTCTAATTTTTTCTTATTTTTTATTGCTATTTCGCTAAAAGAATCATTTTCATTATCAATATATTTTTTTCTTTCATCAAAATAAATTTGCGATTCCTTCAAAAAATTTCTAGGTAATAGTTGAACACTGTCACTAAATTTTTCTTTTTTTAGTGCTTCATAGATTTCATTAAATGTTATCATAATTGTTCATAATTAAAAGATTTTTTAAAGTCTCTTATCATAAAATGGTTATGTTTAAATCTTTAAAAGCAAAATTGCAAAGCTGGGTATCAAAAGCTCAAAAAGATGATAAGAGTGCCGTAAATGTGAAAATTGAAGAAAAAAAGAAACAAAAAAATAACAATAAATTGAAAAAAAAAGAAGCAAAAGTAGATAAAATAGAAAAAAGCGTCAAAAAAGTTAAAGATAAGGAAGAGAATAAAAAAGAAAAAAAAGAATTGAAAGAAATTCCTAAAAAAGTAAGCATATTCTCCAAATCTTTATCAGAAGAAAGGTTTGATGAGTTATTTGAAGAATTAGAATTGATTTTATTACAAAATAATGTTGCGTATGAAGTTATTGATGATATAAAAAAATCATTAAAGGAAAACTTAGTTAATGGAGATAAAAATGTTGATATATTGTCTGAATTAAAAAAATCAATAGAAAATATTCTTTTTGAACCAGAAGATTTGATTGAACAAATAAAGAATAAAAAAGATAAACCATTTGTTATTCTATTCGCTGGAATTAATGGAGCAGGCAAAACTACTACGATTGCTAAGGTGGCGAACTTGATTTTGAAAAATAAGTTTTCTGTTTGTTTTGCTGCTGCAGATACATTTAGGGCTGCATCAATTGAACAATTGCAATTTCATGCAGATAAACTTAATGTTCCGTTAATAAAAAAAGATTATGGAGCAGATCCAGCCTCTGTGGGGTTTGATGCTATTAAATATGCTCAAAAAAACAAAATAGATGTTGTTCTAATTGATACCGCGGGAAGAATGAACAATAAGGATTCATTAATGAAAGAAATAGAAAAAATTGCGAGAGTAAATAATCCAGATTTGAAAATTTTTCTTGGAGAATCAATTACTGGAAATGATGCGACTCAACAGGCTAAAGATTTTAATGACGCTATTGGAATAGATGGAATTATTCTATCTAAGGCAGATGTCGATGAAAAAGGTGGAACTGCAATTTCAGTTTCAAAAGTTACAGGAAAACCAATTTATTATTTGGGTACAGGTCAAAATTATGACGATATAGAGAAATTTGATTCATCAAAATTGATAAATTTATTATTTGATTAAAAAAACATCTTCTATTTTTTCAGCGTTTAAAATTTTTGTTATTTTATATGCAAGTTCTAGCGAAGGGTTATATTTTCCTTGTTCTAAAGATATAATAGTTTGGCGAGTTACGTTAACTTTATTTGCTAATTGTTCTTGTGTTAGATTTAATTTTTTACGTAGTTGGGTTATGTTTGTTTTCATTTTATCACATTCGTTTACTGTAAATATAGTAAAACACGCTGTAGATTAATAATAATGCACATATTGAATATGAAATAAATTCACTAATTCTAATATTTATTGGTGATATACCGTCGATAATCATTATAATAAATCCACCGAAAAATAAAAAAAACCACACCCAAGACATTGCTCTTATACTTATTTTTTCATTTCGTTCGTCGTATATTTTATTTTTTTTGGTAAATATTATCATTATAGATGTAATTAATACAATAAATCCACAAAAAATTAAATAAGAACCAACTGAATTATAGGAAAAAAATTCAACCTTTCCTAAATTAAAATAATTTAATAATATTCCACTTATTATTAAAATTCCAGCAAAAATGAATTTTGCAATACTTTTTTTTGTTGTTATAATCTTTTTACTGATTGTCATATAATGTAAAAAATATATTACTTTTTAAATCTTTTCATTTAGAAAAATATTTAGTTAATTTCTTTTAATTTTATTATAGCTTCTGCAATATCTCCATCTGTAGATTCTAATGCTTTAGCTACGGATTCTCTGTCTTTGTGTGTTTGAGAAATTACCATTTCTATGTCATCATCAGAGAAAGAAGATTCTTCTTCAGGAATTTCTAATATTGCATGTCCAGTTATTTGGTACGTCTCTTGTCCTTGCATCATAACCTTCAACACATCAGGATTATTTATTACTAAGTTTCCGTCTTCAGTCTCAAAAATTACTTTTCTGGCTCTAATAGGAGTTTGAGAAATTCCCATTTGTTTCATCATTGCTTGCATCTGTCGTGGATTAATATTTGGAATCATTTTATTATAAAATGTAAAATTATTTCTAAAATTATCGTTACTACAGTCATTCCAATTACTGTTGCAGGTTTAATTTTAAATACGGAAGAATATTCTTCGTTGTATCTTGTTAAGCCAGAGCCACTTGATGGTATTTGTAAATTTGCCATATTGTATTATATTTTTATTAGTTTAAAAATTCTTTGTTCAACAATAAGCTTTTTAAAATTGATTAGATAATTAAGAATAGAAATAGTCCCGTAGTCTAGTGGTCAAGGATACTGGGTTTTGGTCCCAGCGACCGCGGTTCGAATCCGCGCGGGGCTATAATTCTTTAAAATAAAAGATGCGCGGATGAGAACTTTCGAATCCGAACAAAATGCTTTGAACAAAAGTATGTATTTTATTTGATTTGTGAGATGCATTTTGTGAGTAGCGCGGGGCTATAATTCTTTAAAATAAAAGATGCGCGGATGAGAGAATTAATACGTTTGTTTCAAAAACTCAATTTCTTCTTGATCTAATTTAAGTTGTTTTTGTATTTTTTCGTTTTGTAAAAGAATTCTAAGTAATAAAAAATCTTTCATTGCTTGTTTTATAGAAATATGACACATTTTTGAATATTTTTCACATATTGTTTTTTTCTTAGCTAATCTTTGATTACTCATCCATATTTTTAATATTCTACTTGGCTTTTTGTAGTTTGTAAAACCAGTTCTGTTATTTTTTTTGGATGCAGCAATTCCTGCTCCCATCAGCAAATATTCATATACCATAAATCTCCAATATTGTTTTCTGTATATTCTTCCTCTAAATACGTCGGCTAATGCTAATGCATTGTAAGCTTTTGCTAAATCATCATCTTTGTATTCTAATGGAATATTTTCGTCAACCCACAAGAAAACGTCATCAATACTTAAGTTTACATCATCGTATATTTTGGTCATTTCTTCACTGATATTATGATTTTTAAAAACAAATTGTAATGCTTGAAATATTGTTCTTTCTCTATTTCTTTCAGATATTTCATTTGTAGCATCAATTGTTTCTAACACAGAGAATGTTTGTAAATCGTTTAAAGCGGCTCTTAAATCTCCATTTGATTTTACAGCAATAGATGTTAATATATCAACAGAGATTTTCATATTTTCTTTATCTGCAACGTTTCTTAATACATCTAGAATAATTTTGTAGTCAATATCCTTTAATTGTACTAATTCTGATTTTGTTCTTAAAGTGTTGAATTTTTTGTCCCAGATATCGTTTGCGGTAATTACAATAGGAAATGCGCTTTTATCTATTAAACTTAATAATTCAGTTAGTCCGCCGAAATCTTTTCGAGCACTAATTCCATCTACTTCATCAACTAAAATTATTTTATTTTTATTAAATAAACTTTTTTGAGAGATTGCTGGACCAATTATTTCTGCAATTTTTTTCTTATCTCTAAAATCACTAGCATTTAATTCTAAGATTTCTGAATCGGTTTCTAATGCGATTACATAAGCTAAACTGGTTTTTCCAATTCCAGGGGTTCCAAATAATATTAATGATTTTTTATATGGGAAATTAGATAAGAAATTTTTTACTTTAGAAATTGCTAAATCTTGTCCTTTAATCTCAGAATAACTTTTTGCTCTGTATTTTTCTGCCCAGGGCATGTTATCAATGAGCATAATTAAATTCCCCCAGATTTTTCTTCACGAACACTTTTTACATCCCCGTTTTCTAAAATTTTTCCTTCTCCAGCAAGAACAAAATTAGCTAAAAGTGCCTCTAATTGAATAAATTCATCACTGCCTTCTACTAAACGAAATTCAACTTCTCCAGTTTTTTCTATTAATTTTACTTTCAAATAATTATCTATATTGAGATTCCATATTTCTTTTTGAATTGCTTTAATTATATCTGAACCACTTACACTATCTCTTAACATAATGTTTAATAATTTTTCACGACTTGCGAAAAAGTCTCCGGCAAGTGCGTAATCAATAACTATTCTTACATCGGAAGGTTTTGCTTTTGCAACTATTGTGTTAATAAGTTCTGGTGTTATATTTGAACTAATAGAAGCTGTTGCTTGTAATAGATTTGTAACTCTACGACAATCTCCTTCACTTGCTTCATAAAGTGCATCAAATCCATCAGCCGAAATTGTTAATCCTTCTCTTTCGCAAATATGTTCTACGATTTTTTTGATGTCTTTTTTCTCTAATAATTGAAATCTGAAGATAACACAACGAGACTGTATTGGATCTAATATTTTTGATGAATAATTACAAGAAAGAATAAATCTACATGTTGATGTAAAATTTTCCATTGTTCTTCTTAATGCTTGTTGGGCTTCTCGTGTCAAAGCGTCTGCTTCGTCTAAAAATATGACCTTAAATGGAACATCGCCTAATGCTTTGGTTCGTGCAAAATCTTTTACTTTTTGCCTTACAACATCAATTCCTCTTTCATCACTAGCATTTAACTCTAAATAATTTTCTCTCCAAGATTCTCCGAAAAGTTCTTTTACAACAATTAAAGCAAGAGTAGATTTTCCAATTCCAGCTGGGCCTGCAAATAATAAGTGCGGTATGTTATTTGAATTTACTAAAGATTTTACTCGTTTTACAATTTCTGTTTGGCCGGCTACTTCATCAAACTTTTTTGGTCTATATTTTTCAGTCCAAACCTCAGAATTATAATATTCACCCATTATCAACTTAAACGAAAATCATTTATAAGTATTTATGTAATTTAATCTAAAATAAATTATAATTGAATTATAGTTACCTTTAAAAACCACAAAATCGCATAATAAATATGGAAAAATTAGAAAAACCGACATGGGTTAAAATGACTGAAACGGAGTTGAAAGCAGTTATAGGTGATTTAGCTACAAAATATCCAGCAAGTCAAATTGGTATGATTTTACGGGATCAATATGGAATTCCTACAACTCGTGTATTTGGAAAAAAACTTTGTGATTATTTGAAAGATTTGGGAATAGAATACAGAGAAGATCTAGTTAATGCTTCTAAAAAGGTTGATTCTTTAAAAGAACATAACAAAAATAATATTTCTGATAAAAAGGCAAAGCATAAATTACAAAAAGCGCAAGCACATTTGAACAAGACAAAGAAATATTATGGTGTTTCCGGTAAAGATAAAAAATAATTATAAAATATTAGTTTTTTTTGAAAAGAATTATACAAATATTTTTAAGTAAAGTTAGGGTTCTCATTCTATGTTAAATGAGGTGAAATCTGTAGTTGAGGCTTTTAGAAAGGATTCTGAAAATAAAAAAATAAGAGTTATTTCACATTTTGATGCAGATGGTATAACTTCTGCTGCTATTTTAGTTAAGACTCTTAGTCGTATGGATAAATCTTTTTCTTTAAGAATTATAAAAGGACTTGATGAAGAATTAATAAAAGAAGAATTAACTAATCATAAGGATGATATAATAATATTTAGTGATTTGGCTTCTGGATCTCTTGATTATTTTCAAAAATTGACAAATCCAATATTTATTCTAGATCATCACGAAATAGATTCGACCAAGTTGAATTCAAATATTAGAATTATTAATCCACATTTAACAGATAATCCGGAAGCGAATGATTGTACTGGAGCGGGAATTTGTTATTTATTTTCCAAAGAAATAAATCCTAATAATATTGATTTGGCGAAAATTGCAATAATAGGATTAATTGGTGATAGACATGAAAATAACGATTCTGTAATCAATAAACAAATAATTAAAGATTGTTCAGATTTGGAATTACGGATGGGTTTGACACTGTATCCTGCTACTAGACCTCTAATGAAGGCACTTTATTATTGTACTTCTCCTTATATTCCGGGAGTTACGGCTAATTCTGCTGGTATTTATGAATTATTAAAAGATAGTGGAATCTCACAGGATAAATCTTTATTGGATTTGAATCAGAATGAAATGTCTAATTTAGTTACTGCAATTTCAGTAAAATGTGCGGCATCTGGTGAAAATTATGAATCTCTTTTTGGAAGTATTTTTGTTTTAAAATTTTTTAACACTAAAGAAGATGTTAGAGAAATTTCAACATTAGTTAATGCTTGTTCTCGTTTAGGATATCATGATATTGCATTGTCATATTGTTTAGAAAACCAAAAAGCGAAAGAGCGTGCGATGGATATTTATACAGAGTATAAGCAAGAGTTAGTTTCTGGATTAAGACTTGCAGAAAATATGGAGAAAATAAAAGGAGATAAATTTGTAATTTTAAATGCTCATGACAAAATAAATGATGCAATCATTGGAACTATTTGTTCTATGCTTTCTTCATCTCCTACATATACAGAAGGTACAATTTTGATAGGTATGGCTTATAACGAAGATAAAATTAAAGTTTCTGCTAGAATTGCAGGACGTAATGGACGAAATTTAAAAGAATTAATGGAGAAAACGGTCGTAGAATTTAAAATAGATAATCCAGATTCCTCTGCGGAAGTTGGTGGACATCAATTGGCTGCTGGTTGTACGATAGAAAAAAATAAAGAAGAATCATTTATTGAAATTTTAAGAAAAAACTTAGAAGTCGAAATAGTTAAGATATAAGTTCATGCGAAAAAGTATAAAAACGCGCAAAAGAGTATAATTCTATGGTTTTAGAAAAAATTGGAGAGTCATTAAAGAAAGGACTTACACGTATTGGAAATGCTATAACTTTAGATAAAAAAGTGATTGATGGTATAATAAAAGATATTCAAAGAGCCCTAATTGAGTCTGATGTTAATATTGATATGGTTTTTACTTTGACGCAAAAAATAAAAAAAATAGCTTATGATGAAAATATTAAAGGTATTGATAAAAAAGAGCAATTAATTAGTTTGATTCATGATGAAATATTAAGAATTTTGGGTGGAGAATCAAGGGATTTGAAGTTAGATAAAAAATCAAAAATTATGTTTATTGGTTTATATGGATCTGGTAAAACTACTAGTATTGCAAAAATAGGATTTTATTATGCTAAACGTGGAAAAAAAGTTGCCTTGATTGGTTTGGATACAGATAGACCCGCTGCAATGGATCAATTAGAACAAATGGGAGAAAAAGTAAAGTTAAAAGTTTTTATTGATAAAGTTGAAAAAGATCCGATTAAAATTTATAAAAATTTTTCAAAAGAATTGGAAAATTATGATTTAGTTTTAGTTGATACAGCAGGGCGTGACGGATTGAATAAAGATTTAATTAAACAAATTGAAAAAATTGATAAAACGGTCAAAGCTGATTATAGACTTCTCGTAATGAGTGCTGATGTTGGTCAGGTGGCTCAATCGCAAGTTGAAAAATTCAAGGAAGCTTTGAATATAGATGGTGTTGTAATTACAAAAATGGATGGAACATCAAAAGCAGGTGGAGCATTAACAGCATGTTCTCAAACAGGAGCGCCAGTTTATTTTATTGGTACAGGAGAATTTGTTCATGACATTGAATTGTTTGATCCTGAGGGTTTTATTAATCGTCTTTTGGGTATGGGAGATTTGTCTAGTTTAATTGAAAAAGTAAAATCAATGAGTGATGAGAGTCAAACTAAAAGAACTGCTGAAAGATTAGAAGAAGGTAAATTTACTTTATTAGATGTTTATTCTCAATTAGAACAGATGAATTCTATGGGGTCGATGGATAAAATATTATCTATGATTCCGGGCGTAGGAAATGCAATTAACAAGATTCCTAAATCTGAATTAGAGAAACAGGAAAAGAAAATGGTTCGTTGGAAATCAGCAATAAATTCTATGACTGAGGAAGAAATTGAAAATCCTGAGATTTTAGAGAAGCAAAGTTCTAGAATCGCTAGAGTTGCTAAGGGTAGTGGAACGACAACAACTGAAATAAGAATGCTTTTAAAACAATATAAACTTTTGAAAGATATGTTATATAGTTCGAGTGCAGACAAATTAGCAAGTGGACAAATTGATAAAAAAATGATGCAAAAAATTGCAAAACAAATGAAGGGGAAGGTTAAATTCTAATGGAAATGATTTCACAGGGAGCGGAAGCAAAAATATATTTGGAAGATGGAATTGTTGTTAAAGAAAGAATTTCTAAGGGATATAGACATCCTATAATTGATAAACAAATAAGAATTAGAAGAACTAGACAAGAAGGAAAAATATTGTATAAAGCTAAATTGTTTGGAGTAAATGTTCCAGCAGTTTTAAACTTAGATAAACACAATATTCCAAAAGATGATTTTTTATTAAAAATGGAATATATTTCTGGAGATAAACTCTCTGAAAAATTAAATGAATATTCTAAAGAAAAACAACATGAAGTTATGAAAAAATTGGGTAAACAAGTATTTATTTTACATTTAAATGATATTATTCATGGAGATTTGACAACATCAAATACAATTTTAAAAGATTCAGAAATTTTTATTATTGATTTTGGTCTTGGTTTTTTTTCTACCAAAATAGAAGATAGAGCAGTTGATTTACATTTGATAAAGCAGGCCTTAGAAGCAAAACATTATATGAATTTTGATGAACTTTTTAATGCGTTTTTAGAAGGATATAATTCTAATGATGATAAAAGTGGTATGAGAGATAAGGTTCTTGATCAATTGAGAAAAGTTGAAACCAGAGGAAGATATAAAGACAAATATTAACGTTACCTTTTTATAGTTCTTTATTTTTTGATTATTATGGCTGTAAAGAAGAATGATTCTGTCGAGAATAATTTAGATAAAGACTATGTTCCGGATGACGTGTCTTCAAAGATTAAAGATTCTGGAAAAAAAATAATTAAGGAAGAAACCGATAAAGCAAAAAAGGATATAGAGAAATTTGCTGAAGAAATAAAGAAAAAATACAAATATGTAAATGCGATTTCTATTGCTCCTGCTCAAGCTTCTAAAATTATAGAAGAGGAATTCGAAATAAAGGAAGAATTTACAAAAAAGGGTTTAATTCATTTGGTAGTTGTAATTCCAGAAAATAAATTCAAAGATTTGGGCAAATTTAAAAATGAAGTTATTTCTATTGCTTCAAAAATAAATGAGAAACTTTGGATTAATATTTTAACGCCAATTGACTTTTGGAATTTTGGTTTGGATTCTAAGTTCGAATTGTTTGAAGCTTTAGCTATGAGTTATCCAGTTTATGATAAAAATGGATTTTTGGCTTCTGTAAGGGTTGCTCAAATACATAAAAGTTTGGTTTTAAGAAAATTTGAAAAATATGTTACAACCTATGCTATTGGTGGAAGTTTTGTTCGTGGTGAAGCTGTGAAATCAAGTGATGTAGATGTTTTTGTAATTATTGATGATACTGATGTTAAACGAATGGGTAGAATCGAATTGTTGGAAAAGTTAAGAGGAATTATTTTGTCGTATATTGGAGAAGCCATCGCGGTTGGTGGAGCAAAAATTGATTTGAATGTTCAAGTCTATTTATTGACTGATTTCTGGGAAAGCGTTAAAGACGCGCATCCGATTATGTTTACATTTATTCGAGATGGTATACCATTATATGATCGTGGAGCATTTCTTCCTTGGAAAAGTTTGTTAAAATCTGGAAGAATTAAACCTTCGCCAGAAGCTATTGATACTTTTATGTCTGCTGGAGATAAAGAAAAATTGAAAGAGACAATAGATAGAAAATTGTTAGATATTATTATTCACGATTTATATTGGACCACATTAACTCCAACGCAAGGATTACTTATGCTTTATGGTGCTGCTCCTCAAGGTCCAAGAGATACTGTTAAATCATTAAAAGAAATATTTGTTGAAAAGGAAAAATTATTAGAAGAAAAATATGCAGATACGTTAGAAGAAATTGCTATAAAATATTATAAGGGATTTGAACATGGTAAAGTAAAAGCTAATGAGGTTGATGGAAAGTTAGTCGATAAATTAACAAAAGATGCTTTGGCTTATATTGAACGACTAAAAGAATTAAGATTACAAATTGAAAAGAAAAACCAGGAAAAAGGTATTTCTCAAGTATATAATGATTTGTTTGGAATGTTGTTTGCATTATTTAATAAACAAGAAGAAGATATTGTAATAAAGGAATTTGATAAATTGTATATTAAAACTGGAAAATTTCCCAAGAAATATTTGGATTCAATAAAAACTGTTGCTAAAATATATGAAGATTTTATTGAATATAATAAATTAGTTTCTGATAAAATCGACAAAGAAAAGGGATTAAAATTTACGAAAGAAATCGAAAAGGCGAGAAGTCTAGGTGGTGAGGTTATTAATGCTTTAGTTGAATATGGTCAAAGATGTGATTTCTTGTCAATGGACAGAAGTAGATTTAGAATAAATAATCAAAAATTTAATGAAGATATTTTCTTTTTGAAAGATACTTTTGTTGTAGATAAAAAAGGGGTGAAAAAGATTGTTTCGGGAAAGATTGTTGATTCAACTAGTCAAGAATTAGAAAAACAAACATTGGAACAAAAAGATAAAGAAAATAAAATTAATTATAAAGATTTAGAGATATTGAAGAAAGAATTTGGAGATTTTGAGTTAGAATATTAATTCGGGAAATTTTTTATTATTTTTTCTAATTTTTCTGTTAAATTTTTTAGTGTTTCTATAGAAACGAAGATATATTTTTCATTTTTTAATAAAAGGATTTTTTCATTTTTCTGATATTGAATAGGCGATTTCTTTTGTGTCCTTTTTAGTTCAATTATTTGAATTAATGTATTATAATCTTGTTCTGTTAATGTATTTTTTTTTATTTGTTTTTTGAGGGTTTCTAATCTTTCATTTGCTTTATTTGAAAGATATACATTATATTTTATTTTTGTATAAATTAGAAATGCGTTTATTACGTGAGTTGCTGTTGTTGCAAGTTCATTGATTATTGCGATTAAAAATCGTTTTTCTTCATAGTTTGAGAAATTCTCAACTAATCTTTTTGAAACTGCAATGTGATATTTTGACCACATTAATTGTTCGTCCCACATTTCTGTCATGTATCTATATTGTTGGTTTTGTTTTTATTAATTGTTGTAATTTTGTGAACGTTAGATTTTTATAATAAATTCTGCTTGATAAGAGATGGTAGAAATGAATTTTAGTGAAATAGAAAAAAAATGGCAAGATAGATGGGAAAAAAATAAAATATTTTCTCCTACAGAAGATGTTTCTAAAAAAAAATATTATACATTAGAGATGTTCTCGTATCCTTCTGCTGCGGGGTTGCACATAGGCCATGCTTTTAATTATACAATTGGGGACGTTGTTGCTAGATTTAAATTAATGCAAGGATATAATGTTTTACACCCTGTTGGTTATGATTCTTTGGGTTTACCGGCCGAAAATGCTGCAATAAAAGAAGGTATACATCCAGAAGATTATACAAAAAGATCAATTGCTAACTTTATGAAACAACAAAAAATGTTGGGGCTTACATATGATTGGAATAGATGTATTAGTACGTCAGATCCTGAATATTATCGTTGGGATCAGTGGATTTTTTTAAAAATGTTTGAAAAAGGTTTAGCTTATCAAAAAGAATCTGCTGTTAATTGGTGTTCTAATTGTAATACTGTTATTTCAAACGAACAAGCTCAAGGTGGGTATTGTGATAGATGTAATACAAAAATAGAAATTAAACAAATGAAACAATGGTTCTTGAAAATTACCGATTATGCTGATAGATTATTGAGTGGTCACGATTCGCTTAATTGGCCAGATAAAACTATTTCAATGCAAAAAAATTGGATAGGAAAAAGTTTTGGAAATGAAATTATTTTTAAAATTAACGATGAGGATTGGAAGATTTTTACAACAAGGCCTGACACTATTTTTGGTGTTACATTTATGGTCGTTTCTGCTCAGCATAAGGATTTAATGAAACTTGTGACTTCAAAACAAAAAAAAGAAGTTGAAAAATTCTTGGAAAATTTAAAAAGTGTTTCTGAAAAAGAAATGGCTGATATGGACAAGTTAGGAGTTTTTACGGGTTCTTATGCTATAAATCCTGCTAATGGAACAAAAGTTCCAGTATATGCAGGGAACTTTGTCGTTAGTGATTATGGTGCTGGAATGGTTATGGCTGTTCCTGCTCACGATAAAAGAGATTATGAATTTGCAAAGAAATATGGAATAGAAATTAAACAGGTTATTGAGAATCAGACGTCGGATGTCGGAGATCAGATATCGGAAGTCAGAAGTCGGAAGTCAGACGTCAGATGTCAGAAGTCGGATATCGGAAGTCAGATGTCGGATGTCAGATGTCAGA
>CAYXZJ010000002.1:0-1366 GCA_964470085.1 Candidatus Woesearchaeota archaeon | reverse complement strand
GACTTAAAGTGTGCATATATTGGGAATGGGAAATTGATTAATTCAGAACAATTTAATGGTTTAGATAACGAAAAGGCAAAAGATGAGATTTTCAATTGGTTGAAAAAAGAAGGGGTTGCTAAGAAAGTTGTTAATTATAGATTACGTGATTGGTGTATTTCTAGACAAAGATACTGGGGAACACCTATTCCTTTAATTGATTGTCCTAAGTGTGGATTTGTTCCAGTTAATGAATCAGATTTGCCAGTAAAATTACCTAAAAATGCGATTTTTGGGATCGGAAACCCATTGTTGACGGAAAAAGAATGGTTGAATGTTAAATGTCCGAAATGTGGTTCTCCTGCACAAAGAGTTGCTGATACTATGGATACATTTGTAAATTCGTCTTGGTATTTTTTAAGGTTTTGTGATCCAAAGAATAATAAAGAAATATTTGATAAAGAAAAAATAAAATATTGGATGCCAGTTGATTTGTATATTGGTGGTCCTGAACACGCTTGTATGCATTTATTATTCCATAGATTTTATACAATGTTTTTACATGATATTGGATATCTTGATTTTGAAGAGCCAACACCTAGATTATTCCATCAGGGAATGATTAATGATGAGAATGGAGTAAAAATGTCTAAGTCTAAAGGAAATGTTGTTGAGCCAATCGAAACCATGAAAAAATATGGAGTTGATACTACAAGATTCTTTTTAATGTCAGAAGCTTCGCCAGATAAAGGATTTAATTGGAGTGATAAAGGAATTCAGGGTAGTTTGAGATTTATTAATAAAATGTTGAGTGTATTAGAAAATATTCAATTTGGAGATGATTCTTTTGAAATGACTAATAAGATGAATTTATCAATAAAAAATATAACTGAAGAAATTGAAAATATTGATTTACGTAAAGCATCTATAGAATTAAGGGATTTATTGGCTACAATTGAAAAACAAGAAAAAATAAGTAAAAAAACTTATGATAATTTCTTGAAATTATTAACTCCATTTTGTCCTCATATTTGTGAAGAGTTATGGGAAAAATCTAAACATTCTGGATTTATTTCAAATAGTTCTTGGCCCGTATTTGAAATTATTAATTCCAAGAAAGACAAGAGTATAATTGATTTAAACGAAAAAACTGTTTCATTAATTAAATCACTTGAAGAAAAAATAAATACATCGAAAAATAAGAAAGTTTATGTTTATGTTCTTCCATTTGAACTTGGAAAGTTAGATTCTAGTTTGATTTGTAAGAATACAGGATTTGAAGTGAAAATATATTCTGTTAATGATAATAATAAGTATGATCCAGAAAATAAGGCAAAAAAAGCGAAACCTGGAATGCCGTCGATTTATTGGACATCCGATATCTGAC
>CAYXZJ010000001.1:41571-65872 GCA_964470085.1 Candidatus Woesearchaeota archaeon | reverse complement strand
CATTTATTTTTGCGGTTGGGATTCTTCCTCTTGAAAATGTTGGTTGTGAATCATCTAGTCCAATATTTAATTTAATTTTATTTTTTTCAGCTCTTGATTTGATGAATTGAAGATCAAATCCGTCAGAGAAATAACCACAAAGTAAATCTGGCCGTAAATCTTTTATATATTTAATAAAAGCTTCTAACATTTCTTTTTCTGTTTTAAAAGTTTCAACAAAATCAAGTTTAGTTCTATTTGGTTTACAAGTCAAAACCTTTTTGAAATTTTCAGAATATAGAGATATCATTAAAATTTCTGTTTTTCCAATTTCAACCGTATCAGTTTCTATATCGTAAGCTATCGTTTTGGGAGAAAATAAAATGTCATCTATCTTTTCGTATTTTTCTAAGTATAATATTGTTTTGTAATCAAGTATATTTATTATTCCTCCTAAATCATCTTGTGTTAGTATGCTTCCAGTAATTTTATATGGTTGGAGTGGTTCGATTTCTTTTCCCATTATATATTTTGTTATAAGATTAATGTCGTATTCTCGTCTATGATCTATTATATCTTCATTCCCTATCGCCGATGCTATATTGTGTAAATTTTTGTGATTTGTAGAAAAAACTTGTAATGCTTTAACATTTTTTTCAAGGTATTTTTTTTCTTTTAATTCAATTCTTGTTACTATATTTTTTGTTTCGGTTTCTAATTTTATCGATAAGATTTTTTCCCGTAATTTTGTTATTTGTTTTTGATTTGCAGAATTTTTTAATATAACCCAAAAACTAGGTTCAAATTTATCTATAACACAAATTTGTTCTTCTGTTTTTGTTCTCCCCGTAATTTGAATATAGTCGCTTGAGGCATATTCAAAATAATCATATCCTAATGGTATAAAATCACACTCCATTTTTTTATTAAGATTGTATATTATTTAAAAGTGTGTGAGTTGATGGTATTTATCGTGTGACTTATCAGTAGTTACACATAGAAAGGTTTAAATACAATAATCCTTTTCATAGTATATGACAAAAGGAATAAGAAATCTGGGTGAAAGTCATCAACCCGACTTATTTTTTCTCGGTCCTGGTGGTAATTATGAACCATCTCCTCAATTCTGTTTGTCGGAACAAAAAATATCATCAAGTTGTTCTGGTTTGGAAAAAAGTGTCCAGGAAGAATTTAGTGAGATTAGTGATGTTGATAGACATATGCTAAATATAGCAAAAGAAATACACCCACAATCATATTATGAACAAAATTATTATGGTGCTTGGTTAAATAGTTATGAAGCAAAACAAAAATATGCATGTGTTAAAAAATATGTAAAGGGAAATAAATTGTCAGATAATGAAATTAAACAAATATTGGGTCAAAAACTTCCAAATGGTGATAATGCTTTTTCTAGTGCGAAATTTGTTGTAGGTCTAAGAAAAAGATTAATAAAAATTGTTTCAGAAAATGAAATTTTTAATAGAGAATATAAAATGATGTGTAAATATACAGATACAGATACTAAAAATATTGCAAATTTAGCAAAAATAATTTTACCATCTTCACGTGAAGAACAAAGAGGAGAATATACTCCTAAAATTTTTTATGAAAATAAAAATCAGAAAGTTAAATCTTACATAAAAATTAATGGTTTAACTCAGGGACAGGTTATTAGATATTTGGGATCTGTTCCCCTTCGGTCTGGATCCAAAAGTGGTTTAGTATACAATTTTGTGGAGGGTTGTAGAAAGTATTTAACAGAACACGGTATACGTAACAATAAAGAAGTAATGAATTATGTTATAGATGCTAATATGCACGAAAGGTACGATTAATAGAAACATTTAAATGTATTTTTTGTAGAATTGTTTTTGTGGCAATTGAAAATAATAGATTATGTATGGAAGAAAATTCTGAATCCGATATTAATTTGACTAGTCTTGAAAAACACATTTTATATTTTGCAAAAGAAGCTTTACCAATTTCGTTAATTGAGAAACAAGAGGCAGAATTATATTGGGATGGTACTGAAGCAAAAAGACGGTTAAAAAGTTTGGAAGATTATACAAATCAATTAGAAATTTTTGATGAAGAAATAAAAAAAATTTGGGGATGGAGAAAAATGCCTAAGATTGACGATTTTCATAAAAATCGTTATTATTCTTATTTTCTTGAAAATCTAAGAGAGAGAATTAAAAGAGAATTAGAAAAAAATAAAAAACTATTAGAAGAATATGACAAAAATACCCAGGTAACGGAAACTGAGGCAAAATATTTAGATGATATTTCAGAGATTATTTTTCCAATATATGATGGTAAAAGTATGACTTCAGAAGAATGGGGTGAATATTGTAAGGAGAAAAGTATGAAAACTAGAGAATACGTTTTGAATCATAATTTTTCTTATGGACAAATTATAAAATATTGTGGTTCTCTTCCAGTAGAAGATATAAATTCAATTGAAGAAGTTAAATTGTATTTTAGAAAATGCCGGTGTAATTTGTTAGGTTGGTCTTGTATACATAAATCTTAATTCTTTGTTCTCTCAAAAAACATAAATAGTTTATTGTATTAGTTTTAGTATGGGTGTTAATATAAGTGATATTGTACCAAGAAAGGAAATTGAATTTTCTGAACTTAATGGTAAAACGATTGCCGTTGATGCATATAATACACTTTATCAATTTATTAGTACAATTAGACAAGCCGATGGAACTTTATTGATGGATAGTAAGGGAAATATTACATCTCACATATCTGGTTTGGTTTATCGTAATTTGAATTTATTATCTGAAGGAATAAAAATAGTTTATGTTTTTGATGGAGTTCCTCCTGCTTTAAAGATGCAAGAAATAGAGAATAGACGAAGATTGAAAGAATTATATGCTGAAAAATATGAAGAGGCTAAAAACAATGAAGATATTGAATCAATGAAAAAATATTCTTCTAGAACTGTCAAAATAACAGATCAAATTATTTCAGAAAGTAAAGAACTTCTAAATGCGATGGGTATACCTATAATTGAAGCTCCAAGTGAAGGAGAGGCGGAAGCTGCTAGTTTGTCAAAAAACAATCTGGTTTGGGCAGCTGCTTCGCAAGATTATGATTCTTTATTATATGGTGCTCCGTATCTTATTAGAAATTTGACGATGTCTAGAAAAAGAAAAACAAATAATGGATTTGTGGAGATTAAACCAGAATTAATAGAATTTAAATCGGTTCTTGGGACATTAGATATTGATAGAGACCAATTAATATGTTTAGCAATTTTGGTAGGTACTGATTATAATCCAGGAGGAATTAAAGGACTTGGACAAAAACGTGCATTAGAAATAGTCCAAAAATACAAATATCCATTTGAGATATTTAGATTTGTAACTGATAAATATGATTTCGTATTTGATTGGCAAGAAATTTTTAAATTGTTTCATGAGTATCAAACAAGTCGTATTGATGAAATAGTTTTTCCACCTATGAATATAAAAAAGATAAAAAACATATTAACTGAAAAGGAATTTAATGAAGATAGAATTAACTCAATTTTAGATAAATTTGTAAAAATGCAAGAAGATAATAAACAAAAGAGTCTACAAGATTATTTCTAAAACTTTATTAAGTATTTTATATTTACTTGTTTATGGGGTATTGGGGAGTTGTTAATAATTGTTTAAAGAATGCCGATTTAATTTTACAAATAGTTGATGCTAGAATTCCAAAAGATAGTATAAATACTGAGGTTTTAAGAAAAGCAAATCTGATGAATAAAAAAGTAGTTTTTGTTTTTAATAAAACAGATTTAATTGATGAAGAACATCTGGCAAAACTAAAAGAAAAATATAGTGAATCTTTTTTTGTTAGTGCCACAAAGAAAAATACATTGTCTCCATTGATGAAATATTTGAATTCTCAGGCAGACTCAGAAAAAAAATCGCTTCGTGTTGCATTAATTGGATATCCAAATGTTGGGAAGTCTAGTATTCTAAATATTTTGGCTCCTAATGCGAATGCAAAAGTTAGTTCTGTTAGTGGGACAACTAAAGAAACTCAGTGGATAAGGGTCGGAAATTTGCGTTTTATGGATACTCCTGGTGTTATATCTAAATTCGATAATAAAGTAAAAGTCGGATTGACGGCTTCAAAGGATGTACATAAATTAAGAAATCCAGATAAAGTGGCGTACGAAATATTGAAAGTATTAAGAAAGCAAAATACAGAAAGTTTGAAGAAATTTTATAAAATTGATTTTTCTGAAAAAGAAAGTGATTATGATGTTTTATTAAAAGTTGGAAAATCATTAAATTATTTGTCTAAAGGTGGAGAGATAGATGAAAATAGGACGGTTACTAAAATTATTGATGATTGGCAGAAGGGTAAAATAAAATCTTAATATATAAAAAGTCAAGTTGCGTTTTTTTCCTATGGATTATTTAAGTTTGTGTGAAGTTTATGATAAATTAGAGAAGAATTCTAAAGGATTGGATAAAATCTATATAATTTCTCAATTTTTAGCACAAATTAAAGCGAAACCACAATATATTTATCTTTTAAAGGGAAGAATTTACGCAGATTATGATTCTAGAGAATTAGGTATTTCTTCTCAGCTAATTATAAAAGCTGTCTCTAAGACATCGGGGTTTGCGGAAAAAGATGTCATTTCTGAATTTAAGAAAAGCGGAGATTTGGGATTGGTTGCTTATAATTTTCTTGGTAAAAGAAAAATGCAAACTTCATTATTCTCTGAGAAGTTAACAATTGATAAGGTTGTAAATAATTTAAAAAAAATTACTGAATGTGTTGGAACTGGAACAGTTTCATTAAAAATTGATTTAATTGTTGACTTATTACATTCATCTTCCCCATTAGAAGCAAAATATATAGTAAGAACAATTTTATCCGATTTACGAATAGGAGTTGGAGATGGTATACTTAGAGATTCTATTGTCAATTGTTGTTTTGATGTTGTAAACTCGGAAGATAAAAAAATGTATACTTCTCAGGTACAAGAAGCATATGATATCTCTACAGATTGGGCTTTTGTTTTTAATAATGCTATAAACAATAAATTAAGTAATTTAAAATTATCCCCAGGACGTCCAGTTAAAGTAATGTTGTATCCAAAGGTAAAGAATATTGATGAGGCTTTTGAAGTTGTTGGTAAACCGGCAGCTTTCGAATATAAGTATGACGGGTTTAGAGTTATGATAAATAAAGATGTTAATGGAAACGTTAGATTGTTTACAAGAAGATTAGAAGAAGTAAGTAATCAATTTCCTGATGTTGTTGAAGTTGTTAAAACTCATATTAAAGCTAAAAGTTTTATTGTTGACTCAGAAGTTATAGGATATGATGCAAAAACCAAAAAGTATACCGACTTTCAAGCCATAAGCCAGAGAATAAAACGAAAATATGATATTGATAAAATAATTGATAAGTTACCAGTCGAACTAAAGGTATTTGATGTAATTTTTTTGGAAGGCGAAAATTTGATAAATAAAGATTTTATAGAGCGTAGAAAAATTCTTGAGAAGATAGTTGATGAAGAGAAATTTAAAATAGGTTTAGCAAGACAGATAATTACTGATGATTCAGAAGTTGCGTCCAAATTTTTTGATGAGGCTTTAAATGATAATCAAGAAGGGGTTATGGTGAAGGGATTGGATAAACCATATAAACCTGGGGCTAGAGTTGGTTATGGTGTAAAATTAAAACCAAAAGACGACGACTTTGATTTAGTAATTGTCGGTGCCGAATGGGGAACGGGGAAAAGAACAGGATGGCTTACAAGTTTTGATTTAGCTTGTCGTGATGGTGATAAATTAGTTGAAATTGGAAAAGCTTCTACAGGATTAAAAGAAAAGAGAGAAGAAGGATTAAGTTTTGAAGAATTGACTGAAATATTGAAAAAAATAATAATATCCGAGGATGGGAGAAAAATTAAAGTTAAACCGGAAATTGTTGTTAGTATTAAATATCAAAATGTTCAAATTTCTCCAACATATTCTTCGGGATATGCCTTAAGATTTCCTAGGATATTAAGATTAAGACCAGATAGAAATATTGATGATATTGCAGAATTAAGTGATATTAGTGGATAATGATAAGTTTTAATAAGTTAAATATTCTTTTAAAAACATGTCAAGTAAAATGATAGTAAATCCATATAAAATAGAGGGGAAGGTTGATCCTAATAGGTTAATTAATGAATTTGGTTTAACAAAAATAGACAAGAAAATATTGGATAGGATAAAAAAACATACTGGAGAATTGCATCCTATGTTGACTCGTGGAATTTTTTTTGCTCAAAGAGATTTGGATTGGTTATTAGATGAGTATGAAAAGGGAAATAAATTTTTTTTATATACTGGTCGTGGTCCATCTGGCCCGATACATGTAGGACATCTAATGATTTGGTATTTCACAAAGTGGTTGCAAGATAAGTTTGATGTTGATTTATATTTCCAATTTACAGATGATGAAAAATATATGTATAAGAATATGGAATATGACGAAATTCAGAAATGGCTTTATGAAAACATGTTAGATGTTATTGCCGTTGGATTTAATCCAAAAAAGACGCATTTTATTGTGGACACAAAACACGCTTCTGTTATGTATCCGGAGGCTATAAAGGTCGCAAAAAAAATTACATTTTCTACTATAAAATCAAGTTTCGGATTTACAGATAGCACAAATATTGGTTCAATATTTTTTACTGCGATGCAAACCGTACCAACCTTTTTGCCTTGTGTTTTAAAAAATAAAAATATGCCATGTCTAATTCCACATGCAATAGATCAGGATCCTCATTTTAGATTAACAAGAGATATTTTACCTAAGTTGGGATATTATAAACCCGCAAGTATACAATGTTCTTTTCTGCCTCCATTAACTGGTAGCGAGGGAAAAATGAGTAGTTCTGAATCTATTAAAGGAATTTTATCTACAGATAGTCCAGCAGACGTAAAAAATAAAATAAATAAATATGCGTTTTCTGGTGGTCAAGCAACGGTTGAAGAACATAGAAAACGTGGTGGAGATTGTACAGTGGATGTGCCTTTCCAATATTTAAAATATTTATTTGAAGAATCAGACAAAAAATTAAATGAAATTGAAAAAGATTATTCTTCTGGGAAGATGTTAACTGGAGATATGAAGAAATATACAATTGAAAAAATTAATAACTTTTTGTCTGAACATCAAAAAAGACGTGAAAAAGCAAAAGATAAAATCCCGGAATTCTTGTTGAAAATTTAACAAAGCATTTATAAAGGAAATTGAGTTTGCTAAATCAATGGTTGCCTCAAAAGATGTAGAAAAGAGAGATACGACATTGAAGGTGCAGAATATTGTGGCTACTACTTCTTTGGAAAAAGATGTAAGTTTGACAAAACTTGCAAGAACTCAGTCTAATACCGAATATAATCCAGATACTTTTCCTGGTCTTGTATTAAGAATTAAAGAACCAAAGAGTGCAGTTTTAGTTTTTTCATCTGGAAATTTGGTTTGTACTGGAACAAAAACTGTTGCGCAAGTAAAAGAAGTTGTTCAGCAAGTAATTTTACAATTAAAAAAAATAGGTGTTGAAGTTACTATTAAGCCAAAAATAACAGTTCAAAACATTGTTGCTAGTGGAGCAATTGATTTAGATTTAAATCTTAATACTTTATCATTAGAATTAGAAAATACCGAATATGAACCAGAACAGTTTCCTGGATTGGTTTACAAGTTGGATGAACCTAATGCTACTTTTTTATTATTTAGTAACGGTAAATTGGTATGTACAGGAACAAAAAATAGAGCTCAATTGGATGAATCGATGGAACTTTTGAATAAGAATGTTAGAGCTGCTTTGAAAAGAATTAGTCAAATGCAAAAAGAAAAAGAAGAAAAAGTTGAAGAAAATGACGACGACTTCTAGATATTCGTTAGCTTTTTATAGTTATTTTTTTAATTAATTCTATGATCCCATAGCTCAGCCAGGTAGAGCATCGGTCTTATATGAGTACATATTTTTGATATGTATTTTTCTTAACTCTAAGAAAGCCGGGGGTCCTGGGTCCAAATCCCAGTGGGATCAGGTTTTGTTTTAAGAATGGTTGATTCATGTGACGAAACTTTTATAAAGCAAAATTAAAACAATATACTATGGTAAAAGCGAAAGTTGTACAGTTTAGAAGGGGAGTAAAGACATATACGCCTAAGCATTTTTTGTTAGAAATAGAGGGTGTTGATAGTAGAGATAAAGCTAAAGAATTCGTTGGTAAAAAAGTTAGTTGGAATTCTACAGGTAAAGAATCAAAAACAATAAGTGGTGTTATAAAAGCTGCTCATGGTAATAAAGGCGTTGTTAGAGCAATTTTTGAGAAAGGATTGCCTGGACAAGCGATAGGAATGGAGGTTAAAATTGAATAATGGCATTAAGAAAGAGTTCTGCATATTCTAAACGTCCAGCAAGACCGTATACTAGAAAATCGAAGGTTAGAAGTAAATCTTATATAAAAGCTGTTCCTAACTCTAAAGTTGTTAAGTTTAAAATGGGAGCTATTAAAGATTTTGAACAGAATAAGTATTCTACTATAATTCATGTTATTTCGAAAGAAAATTGTCAAATTAGAGATAATTCTATAGAGGCAGTTAGACAGTACTTGAATAGATGGTTACAAGTTAAAGTTGGTAAAGATTTTTATGTTGAAGTTAAAGTATGTCCACATCATGTTTTAAGGGAAAATAAGATGATTACTGGGGCTGGTGCAGATCGTATGCAGACTGGTATGGCACGTTCATTTGGTAGAACTATTGGAAGAGCAGCTTTAGTAAAAAAAGGACAAACAATGTTTATTGTTGGTGTAAAAAATGCAAAGCAAGAAATTGAAGCTAGAAAATTGATTAGTTCAATAAAAGCTAGATTGCCTTGTAAAGTTGGAACAGAGACCGTTAGAGTTAAAGTGGAATAAGTTTCATTATTTTATCTAAATGTTTTTAAAATCTATATTGTTTTTGTTGTCGAGGTGTTAAATGAAATGGTCTTTGTATAAACGTGTTGGAGAAGATGATTCTGATATTTTTGATAATAAAGGGGAAAAATTGAGTCCATTAAGATTCTCGAACGGGAAAACGCAAGAAGATATAGTAAATGAAGTTTTAGATGCTATTAAAGAAAATTATAAAATAATTTTTATTAAAGGTGTTTGTGGTAGCGGGAAGAGTGCTATTGCGTTGAACTTAGCCAAAGAGTTTAAAAAAAGTGCAATTGTGGTTCCTATAAAAACATTGCAAGAACAATATGAAAGGGATTATACAAAAAAAATGTTCGTTTTAAAGGATAATAATGAAAAATTAAAAATATCTGTTATTAAGGGTAGGGCAAATTTCTCTTGTAAATTTCAGGGAGGACGAGCAGATGAAAAAGATTTGCCATGTTTAATTGAAATTAGGGAAAAAAATTTGGATATTCTATTGGACTACATAAAACAAAACAAAAGTTTGAGTATGGAAGATTTTTCGGAGATTAATGATATTAAAAGAACTAATGTTGCATCTATTTGTCCTTATTGGTCTCCATTATTACCAGCTGATGCAAAACCAAAAGGTCTTGATGATGTAAAGAAAATGAAATTTAAAACAATTTCAGATAAAGAATATGCTTTGTTTCAGCGTCGACATGGTTGTTCGTATTTTGAACAATATGGGGCTTATGCAGATAGTGACGTTTTGGTTTTTAATTCTGCAAAATATTTAATAGAGATTTCAATTGGAAGAAAACCTAAAACGGATATTGATATTATTGATGAATGTGATGAATTTTTGGATAATTTTGCGAGTGAAAAGAAGATTAATTTACAAAAATTGAATCAAGCTTTAATAAATTTAAATCCAATAGATCAAGAACATAAAAATGCATTGAAACAAATAATTTATGATTTAGATGAAATTTTAATGAGTAATGAAAAAATAGATTGTGAAAAATTAAAAAATACAAAAATAATGAATTTTATAAAAAAGATTTTGAAAAATCCTAATTTGGCCGAGGATGAGGAATTGAATTATTATAATTCTGCTGTTGAAGTTGCACGGGATTTTGATGGAGTTTTGGATGATACATATGTGAGCGTTGAGAGATTTTCTTCAGAGGAAACTCAAAGTCGGTTATATAAATCAAAAAAACAAGAAAGTGTGAATTTAGTTTTAGTTACAATTAATTTAGGAGATAAAATGAAAGATTTGACTGATCAGGGAAATGTTCTTGTTATGATGACGGGAAGTTTACATAGTGAAAATGTTTTAAAGGGTATTTTCGGGTTAAAAGATTTTAAGATAATTGAAGCGGAGACACAATCGCCTGGTAAAATAACAAATGTTAAACTTGGTATGGAAATGTCTTGTGCTTATTCTAGTTTTAAAGGCAATTTGTTGACGCGAGATAGATACTTGAAAATGTTAGACTGTTCTTTGGCTCATTGTAAAGGACAGACATTGGTTCATGTTAATTCATTTGGGGATTTACCGACGAATGAAGAATTAGAAAAATTAAAACTTGAAAATTTAATAAGTCAAGAAAGACTAAAGGAGTTACAATCTATGGGTACAGATTCAATTAAAGATTTTTTAGAAAAGAAAATTAAAACTTTGTTTACAACAAAATGTAGTCGTGGAGTTGATTTCCCTGGTGATAAATGTCAAAATATAGTTTTGACAAAGTATCCGTATCCTAATATTTCTAGTCCGTTTTGGAAAATATTGAAAAAAGAGAATCCAGATAAGTTTAATGAGTTTTATATTGACAAGGCCAATAGAGAACTTATTCAAAAGGTTGCACGTGGTGTGAGATTTAAAGGTGATTATGTCAACTTGTTTAGTCCAGATTCAAGAGTTATTAATAAAAAATTAACTTAATAAAGATTGTAAATAATTAATTTTATGGTAAATTCAAATTTCAGAAAATATGTTTTGAGTACTGGTAAGGAAATTATTGCTGGTAAGTCTGCTGAACAAAATGATTTATTGGTTTCTGTTGCTAAAAGAAATGATTTTCTCTTACATACGCTTGCTCCTGGTAGCCCATTTGTTAATATTGGAGAATCTCCAACTAAACAAGAAATAAAAGAAGCGGCTATTTTTTGTGCATTAAAAAGTCATGATTTTAGAGATAATCATTCTGATGTTTTTGTTCACCTTTTCATGAAAAATTTCTGTAAAAAAGAAAAAACTGCAAAAAATGGAACTTGGAATGTTTCAAAGATAATAGATTCGTTTAAAATAAAAAAATCTGATATTTTGAGTTTAGAAAAGCAATTGGCGGAGTCTCAATAAATTAATAAACTGCGTTTTTTTAAAGTAAATATGGTTAGTGAAATAAAGAAAATACAAATGGGTAAGAACGGATTGACTGATGAATTTATGAATCAGATTAAAACTTTGTTCGAAAAAGAACGAATGATAAAAGTCATTTTATTAAAATCTGCGTGCCGTGACAAAAAGATGGCTGAAGAAATCTCGAATAAAATTATTGAATCACTTGGACCTAAATATAGAACAAAAATTGTAGGTTATGTTTTAACAATCTCAAAATTTAGAAAAATATTGTCTATAGCTTAAATTCGTCAAATATATTTCTGTCTTTTGTTAAATTACTTTTAAAAGCGTCTTGTAATTTTTTTGCATTTTCATCTTTTTTTGAGAAGTATACGGTTGGTATTCCTTTGTCTCCCATTAAAAAATGATTTTTGTACTGACAAATTTGTTCTCCTTCAGATTCATTTCTTGCTACAATAAACCATATCCCGTTTATTATGAAATGTCTGCCAATTTTAATTAAATTAATTTTTTTTTTGTTTATTATATTATTTTTTATTAAGTATTCAAAACGTTTTTTGAATGCTTTTTCACATAATAGGCAACCTCCGGCGGGTGTTGGGTATTCTATTTTGTATTTTTTTGCGAGTTCCATTTGTATAATTCTTCTTCGTCCGTTAATATCGTATAATTTTTCTCTATTTACAATTCCATTTTTTTCATATATTGTTTCTGGTAATTGTTTCGCGCTTAATGGTCTTAATATGTCAAAGCCAAGTTCTTTGTCTATTTGTCTTCTTTTGTTTTCTGTTTGACTCATAGGTCTTTGATTTAAGACTTCTCCAGAGACGAATACGTCAAATTTTTCTTTGTCAAAGATTTTTTTTGCTTCTTTAAACATCCAGACTTTGCAATCAGCACAAGGATTAAATCCTTTGCCATAACCGAATTTCGCATTTTTTATTGCGTTTAGATATTTAGGTAACATTTGTTTTTGTGTTACATTAATAATTCTGAATTCTGCATTTTGTTTTTCTACAAAAAGTCTGTTTTCTTTTGTTGAGCAGTTGCATCCGAATGGTAGTTCAAAATATAGTGCAGTTACATTAAAGCCAAGTTCTTGCATTATTTTTATACACAGACGACTGTCTAGTCCGCCAGAATATAATACTAAAGCCTTCATAGTATATTTTATCAAAACTAATTTAAATGGGTTTGTAATTATTTCTTACAAATCAACAGAACTGTTGATTTATCTTCAGATAATTTCATAATTACACTCTTGAAATACATATGTAATATGGTTTGTAGATCATCCTTATTGTGTTTGTAAGCAATTGCTACAATTATTTGATCCCCCTTATTGAATCTTATTTCTTTATCTTGAAACTTTATTGTTTTATCACAATTTATTGCGTAAGTATATTCAATTCTTCCATTTTTTAATCTAGGAATAAAATTAATTTCATTTTCAGATAAACCTAATTGTAATGGTATGTATTTGAAAAAACTATTTGAATTTACTTGTCCAGAAGATGCGGAATCAACCCATCTTTCCCATTTTGTAGATTTTATTCCTGTAACCGCAGCAAATACATCATCTTCTTTCATACTATTTCTTATTTGATATAGTAAGTCGTGTATTTCAAAATTTCCAAGAGTGTGTCCTAACATTACGAATAAACTACATTTATATGTATCGTTTATTAATAGTGGAGTTATGTTTTCTAAGTTTTCAAAATCAGATATGTTCCATTCTGAATCTACAATTCCGTCTACTTTTACTTTTGATACTGTATCTATTGCCGTTTTTACCATGTAACTACTAATATCAATTGGACAATATCTTATTTTTTTCTCGGATCCAAATCTTTCTATTAAAAATGCTGCTTTTTGACCGTCTCCGCAACCAATATCAACAAGGTTAAATGGTTTATTCTCTCCAATTTCTGATAACATAATTTTGTAATGTTTAGATAATAATTTGAATTCATCCCCAGAAGCTTCATCTTTAAAGTTTTTTGAGTTTTCCAATTCTAAGTATGCTTTTGCTTGCTCTGGTTTAAGATACCATAATTTAGAATCGGCAATATTCCATACACGCGTGTAACCATCGAGGGAATAACCTCGTTTTATTAACTCCTTGAATATTAATCCATTTATTTTAGGATATTTTTTCATAAAATCATAAAAAAAAACTACTTTATAACTCTTATGTTTTCATTTTAGGATTGCAAAGTGATTACTTTTTTATTAGAGAAATTTATAAACAAGAATGATTTGTTTTAAATTATGAAGGTAATTGGAATCGACGACGCTGGTAGGGGTCCTGTTATTGGTCCTATGGTTTTGACTGGTGTTATGATTGAAAAAGAGAATGAAGCATTAATTAAAGAGATGGGGGCAAAAGATAGTAAATTATTGTTTCCAAAGAAACGAAAAAAGATAGCCGATATTTTAAGAAAAGATTATGATTATCATTATGAAATTTCGGAGCCGGAAGAAATAGATAATTTCCCAAATTTAAACAATTTAGAGGCAATAAAAACTGGAATAATAATTAATTATTTTATGAAAGATTTAAATGAAAAAGTAAAAGTAATTGTGGATTGTCCGAGTATAAATACGGTTTCTTGGAGTGAGTTTTTAATGGAAACAATTGTAAAAAAGAATTTGGTTGAGTTACATTGTGAACATAAAGCCGATTATAATTATCCAATTGTTTCGGCTGCTTCTATTATTTCTAAGGAAACACGAGAAGATTTAATCGCAAAATTAAGAGAAGATTTAGGTGTGGATTTCGGTAGTGGATATCCAGCTGATCCTAAAACTAAAAATTTTTTAGTAAAAACATTCGGAGATAAAAAATACGATTCAATAATCAGGAAAAGTTGGAGTACATACAAGACGTTAGCTGGTAAAATGGATCAGACAAAATTGTTTTATTTGTAGTTATTTTTATAAAGTAGATTGTGTTTTGTGTAATATTGGGCTCGTAGTTCAAAGGATAGAATACCAGGTTTCGGCCCTGTTGATGGGAGTTCGAATCTTCCCGAGCTCATTAATTTTATAAAGTATTGGAACTAATTTTTGTTATGGCTAAAAAGGTTACTTTTGATATTGATAAAGAAAAGAATTTTTCTGAATGGTATTCTGAAATAGTTCAAAGAGCAGAAATTACCGATGTTCGTTATGGTGTTAAAGGTTTTGTTGTTATTCGTTCTTGGGGGGCAATGATTATGGAAAAGATGTATAAACATTATGAAATTGCTTTGCAAAAAAGAGGACATTTCCCTTCTTTTTTCCCGGTTGTAATTCCAGAAGAGAATTTCAAAAAAGAAGCGGGACACGTTGAAGGGTTTTCACCACAAGTTTTCTGGCTTGAAATGAAACAGGGGGAAGATAGAGTTGCTCTTCGTCCAACTGGAGAAACTGAATTTTATCAAATGTATAGTCAATGGATTAGAAGTTATAGAGATCTACCATTTAAATTATATCAAAGAGCTAATGTTTTTAGATATGAAACAAAAGCAACTAGACCACTAATTCGTGGAAGAGAATTTTGGTGGTTAGAAGCTCATGATTGTTTTAAATCTAGAGAAGAAGCTGAAAACCAAGTTCAGGAGGATATTAAAACAACTGAAGCTGTTATGCATCAAATATTTGGAGTTCCATTTTTACCAATGAAACGTCCTGAGTGGGATAAATTTCCTGGAGCTGTTTATACTATTGGAAGTGATTCTCTTTTACCAGATGGGAAAATAATACAGCAACCATCGACTCATTTTTTAGGTCAACACTTTTCGAAAGCTTTTGATGTAAAATATGTAGATGAAAACGAAAAAGAAAATTTCGTCTGGCAAACTTGTTATGGGCCTGCAATTTCTAGAATAATGGCAAGTGTTATTTCTGTTCATGGAGATAATAATGGTTTGGTTTTGCCTTATTCTGTTAGTCCGTATCAAGTTGTAATAATTCCAATGCATAGTAAAACTAGAGATAAAGAATTAGTTGAATTTGTAAATGAATTAAATGATAATTTAACAAATTCTGGTATAGATGTAAAAATTGATGATGGCGATAAACGTCCAGGAGAAAAATTCTTTTATTGGGAAATGAAAGGAGTTCCTTTCAGAATAGAGGTTGGAGAAAAGGAATTAGACTCTAAAGAAATAACTGTTTTTGTAAGAGATATAAAAGAAAAAGTAAAAATAAGTTCCAATTATTCTGAAACAATAAAAAAAATGGGGACGGAATATGATTTACGATTAAAGAAAAAGGCAGACGAATTTTTTGATAACAGATTAGTGGAATGTAAGACTCAAGAAGAAATAAAAAATGCTTTAGATAAAGGTAAATTAGCTAAATTTCCTCTTTGTAGTGTAGATTTCGACGGTGAAAAATGTGCTGAAGTTTTAGAAAAGAACTTTGATGGTGAAGTTCGTGGTTCTTTGGGTAACAAACAAGAAAAAGTATCTGGAAAATGTCCATTCTGTGGTAAAGACGCTAAAATTGTTGTTTATGCTGGAAGAAGTTATTAATTTACAAACAATTAAAAAGTATTTTTCATATGTTTTGATGAATGGTGATTGGAAAAAATAATCGTGGTGATATGACGGTCGGAAAGTTGATGGCTATCATTCTTGGAGTCCTTACAATAACTTTGGTTGTCGTTGGAGGAATAAATGGTTGGTTCAACCCAATAATAGAATCGATAACTGGTACTGCCGATTCAATATTAATAAAATTAAAAAATACTGGAAGTGTTGAAGCTGAACAAGAACAAGCTGAAATATATTGTTATCCAGAAGAAAATAAAGACTTTTTGGGTGTGCCTGTGAATATTAAACGTTGTTCTGATAAATGTAGCGTTAAGACAAATCAAGAAAATCAAATATTTGAGAATTATATTACAAAAAATGGTAATAAAACATGTTGTAATTTCTCATTGTCTTATGATTATTTTAGTTATGCATATGTATCAGATATTACAAATAATTTACCTTCGATACAACAGGTCGAGGATGTTTGGAAATCAAAGCCGGAAAATGATAATTCTGTATTTACAATAGATGCGTATGATAATGCGCTTAAAACTTACAATGAAGAATTGGCTCCTTATTATTCAACAGCGTATTATTTTTCTTCGACGTTCAATACGATTGAAGAAATCAAAGACTATATGGAATTAGCTGATAATATTAATGATTTGAAAAAATTAAAAGAGGTTTTTGATGCGATGCATGATAATTATGAAACATTGTATATGTTATTAGAGTTTGGTCATGGCAAAGGCGTATTAGGTATTAGTGCTAACAAAAATAGTTATTTATATAAAATTGATTCGAAAGGAGGTAGTAATTTTATTGTAACTACATATGAATTGGTCGATTATTCTGGAGCTAATAAAGATGTTAGTTCTTCAATTGGATTTAAGCAAATAAAAGTATTACAAGAAAATAATAAATTTCCCAAAAGACTTTCTGTAGAAGATTATAAAGATTTTACTGATTTTTATAATGATATTTCTAGTTCGAAAAACGAATTGTTATTTTTTGGGGATGCATGGAATACTGCATCATATTATAAATTTAGTTGGTCTAATGATATGACTGAAGATATTCCTGAACAATCTTTCGGGAGTAATAGTGATGATATAAATTTAAAAAAACACTTTGCTGATAATTTTGGATTAAAAGTTGATTTAAAGTTTAGAGATGATAGTTTAGGTAAATTGGAAGAATTATTAGAACAAGATTTTAGAATTATTAATGTCAGTGAGAATGGGAAAGAAAAGATTATATTTTCAACGAATAATAGAAATACAAATACATATACCATTTATGTTCCATCCGATGATTCTAAATATGGGTTAACTTTTTTCCCTATAAAATCAAACGGAAAAGATATCTTTTATGGATATGGATTATATGATACTAATTATAATTTAGTAAAACTAAATGAAACTAATGGTTTTTGGGAATTGAAAATTGGTGAAGATTTTGTAGAAGATTTTATTATTAATGGTAAAAAAGATGAAACATACATCAATAGATGTGGACAAAAGGATGCAATATGTGAAAATACAATAAAATTCCTTAATTTTTATTTAAAAGCAAAAGCTTTGTGCGAATAATAATAATTATATTTCATAATTTTCTATTTTTCTGTGTTAGACAAGTCAATTATTTTACTATCATCATCATATTTACCCTTTAATATAATTTTTGATAGTATTTTTCTCTAGGAGTATAATTTTCTATTTCTTCTCCGTTAGATTTGTGAATTGTTTTGGCATTTTCATCATATATTGCTGTTACTGTATTTGATAGATTACCAATAGAACTTACATCTCGTAGTTCATAATTTTTGTCTGTAAACGAAGCTCCTAGGGTCTTTCCTGTCGAGAATAATTGTGAATTGTTTTGGTCAATAAAGAAAGTTAAATCTTCGTTTTCCCAATAGTTCTCATGATTATTTTCTGTTGCATCAAGTATAGTAACTGGTTCTCCAGTATAATTACGAATAGCTGCTTCATTTATTTCTCCTTTGAAGAATTGAACAGGTATTGTCTTACCATCCTGATCCTTTATTTTTTCATCTATAAAATAACTTATCAAAGAATAATTTCCATTATCTTCTAGTTTTATGTCTAAAAAAGAATGTATACCTTTAGCTAGTAGTTCTTTATCTTCAATATATAATAAATAATTATCTTTTGCTAAATCAGTGAATAATTTTAAATTTTCTATATATGTAACTTTTGTTATGAAATAGGGAGAGTCATATCCCCTTGTTACTTCAAATACAATTGGAGGATTTTTTTCTATAATACTTTTGTAATTTTCTATTGTTTGAGCTATTCTATCATCCCATATTTCATTTTTTGTTGCTTCATCCATTATTGTGGTTATGTAGGTATACGCTTCTAACTCCGTGTAATCTTCCCCATATAAAGATATTAATTCTCTGGTTGCTCTGTCATACACATTTTCTTTTTCTATTGGTTCTTCAATTGGCGATTGTTGGCTGTTTTCGTTAACTACTGTTTCAAGATTTGTTGGTTCTTCTACAACTTCTTTATTTGTGTTTTTTGGATCTTCAGAATACACCGTTATAACACTTACGGGGTCTGGAATAGGATAAATTTCTTGTTGTTTTTGTGCATAAATTGGAACAGATAACATAGAAGCAACTAAACCGGTACATAATATTTTTTCCAGTCCACGGATAAATTTACTCATGTAAAGTTATAGTTATTTCACTATTTAAAAGTTACTATTAATGTGTAATTTTTGGACCATATAATATTTAAATATTGAAAGTTTTACAGGGAAATGACTTATATTAAAAAATTGGTGATGTATGGTTTCAAAAGTTTTGCTCGAAAGACAGAGATTTTGTTAGAAAAGTCAATGAATGTTATTATTGGGCCGAATGGTTCTGGAAAATCAAATATTACTGATGCTTTATGTTTTGTTTTGGGTCGTCTTTCAATGAAAGATATTAGAGTTACAAAGGCGGCGAATCTTCTTTTTACAGGGAATCAAACATACAAAGGAGCAAATGAAGCAACAGTTGAACTTGTTTTAGATAATCAGAAACGTGAAGTTTCTATTGACAAGGATGAAGTTAGTATTAAAAGAATTTTAAGAAAAGATGGACAATCAATCTATAGAATAGGAAATGAAACGAAAACACGATCTGAGGTTTTGGAACTTTTGGCTCAGGCCGGAATTGATCCTTATGGATTTAATATTGTTTTACAAGGTCAGATAAACACTATGATTCAAATGTCTTCTGAAGATAGAAGAAAAATAATTGAAGATGTCGCAGGAATTTCTGTTTATGAAGAAAGAAAAAGAAAGTCTTTGTTAGAATTGGATAAGGCTGAAGAAAAGTTAAAAGAGGTTAAGGCTGCATTGCGAGAAAGAATGGGTTTTTTAAAAACGTTAGAAAAAGAAAGGCAAGATGCGTTGAATTATCAAAGATTAGAATTGATGGTTAAGCGTTCTAAAAAAACTTTAATTAACGCTGCTATTATGGAAAAAGAAAAAGGAATTTGGAGTATTGATAAAATAGTTGATAATCTGAATAAAGAAATTCAAGAATTAAAGAAAAAAATACAAGAAAAAAACATTAACATAGAAGAATTACAAACAAAACTTTCAATTCTAAATAAAACAATCCAAGAATCAAGTGGAGAAGAACAGGGAAAATTAAATAATGAGGTTTCAGATTTAAAGGCTCTAATTGCAGGATATAAAGTTAAAATGGAAAATTATGAAAAAAGGATTAATGAATATTCGAATAAAATAAATAATTTAGATGGCAAAAAGGAACGATTAGAAAAAGAAATAAATGAAATTCAAACGAACTCTCCCGATATTAAGAAAAAAAGAGAAGAACAGAAAAAATTACAAGAAATGCAAGATAAGTTAGAGAGACAAAGGAGGCGTTTTTATTCATTAAAGTCTCAATTAGGAACACTAGATAATAAAATAAATGAAAAAGAGAAATATCTAATAGAAAGTAAAAAAGAAATAGATTTGGTGCAGAATAATATAGAAACGATTCAAAAAAATATAAAATATTCAAACGATATTGTATCCTCAGAAAATTTAAAGGTCGCTTGTAAAAATAAATTGTATGAACTAAAACTTGAGATAGAAAAAACTTCTGATGATATTTTGAAAATAGAAAAAGAAAATGCAGTGTTTGATAATTTAATAAAGCAAGAAGAAAAATTACGAGATTCTATTTTAAATTTAGATAAATGTCCTACATGTAAACAGGATGTTAAAGAAGATTATAAAAAGTCGATACAAGATGACTCACAAATAAAAATTGACGAGTATTCTTTATCTAGGCAAAATAATATTAGTAAATGCGAAGAATTGAAGGATAAAAAAATTAATTTGAGTACAGAACAGAGTAAAATAAGTACAAAAATAAATGAGATAGAAATAGATGTAGTTAATTTAAGAAATATAGATGAAAAAAATAATCATATCAAAAATATTATTTCTCAACGACAAGAATCAAAAAATATGTTAGATTCTTTCAATAAGGAATATAGTGAATTAAATAAGGAATTTCAATCTTTAAAAGATGTTGAACAAGATTATGACAATGTAAGGGTAAGATTACAAGAAATTAATTTCTCAGATATTGATGTTGATAGTGAGGTTAGTATAAAACAAAGAGAAATGTCTACTATTGATAACGAAAGACGAAGTTACGTTTTGGAAATCGACGATTTTAGTGAACAATTGAAGAAAAATAGTGTTTTGGTTGAGGAGAATCAAAAAATGTTAAACAAAAAAGAAGATGAATTACAAAAATTATATGATAAATGTGAGAAATTGTTTGAGCAGAAAAATGAGATGGACGATAAAAAGAAAGTATATGAGACTGAAATAATGGGTTTTAATAATAGTGTTAAAAACTATGAAGATAAAATTAATTCTAATAAGATTTCTAAGGCTCAACTTGTTGCACATCTTGATTCTTTGAAAACAGAATTCGAACAATATAATGAAATTGATATATATAATTTACCGATTGCGGAAGTTAAGGAAAAATTGCAAAATTCAGAGTTTAAACTTTCTCACATAGGGAATGTAAATATGAGGGCAGTTGAGACATTCGATAAGGTTTCTGAACAGGTTAATTTAATTACAGAAAAGGTTACGACGTTGGAAGCAGAGGAGCAAAAAATAATGGGTATTATTGCCGAAATTGATAAACAAAAAATAAAAGCATTTATGATTTCTTTGAAGGGAGTTAATGAAATTTTTCAAAGGAATTGTTCTCAAGTTTCAAAAAAGGGAGAATTTAGTTTAGAATTGGAAAATCCTAAAGATCCATTCAATGGTGGATTAAATATTTTAATAAGAGTTAGTAAGTCTAAATATTTTGATATTACTAGTTTATCGGGTGGTGAAAAAACGATGGTTTCTTTGGCTTTAATTTTCGCGATTCAAGAATTTAAACCATATAGTTTTTATATTTTTGACGAAATTGATGCAGCCTTAGATAAACATAATTCAGAATTGTTATCGGAATTGATAAAAAAATATAGAGGAAGTGGTCAATATGTTGTTATAACACATAATGATACATTAATTTCAGATGCGTCAACTTTATATGGTGTATCTATGCAAGAGAGTATAAGTAAAGTGATTAGTGTTAGAAATAATTAAGAGTCAATTTTTCTTAAAGATCTATTAAATGTTATTGCAAATCGATGTGCCTCATCTCTTATTGCTTGTAACAATAGACGTCCTTTATTTTTGTTGTCTAATTTTATAGTTTCTTCTCTTCCAGGTACATATATTTCTTCAAGTTTCTTTGCTAAACTAATTATGGGTATTTTAATATCTAATTTATTTAATGATTCTAGTGCACAATTAAGTTGTCCTAATCCTCCATCAATTACAATTAGATCTGGCATCGGTTGATTTTCTCGTTTTAGTCGAGAATATCTACGGTATACCACTTCTCTCATCGAAGCAAAATCGTCGTTTGATATAACTGTTTTTAATTTAAATTTTCTATAATTTGATTTATTTGGTTTTCCGTTTTTGAATTGAACCATTGAGGCTACAATTTTTGTCCCAGATAAATGAGAAATATCAAAACACTCTATTGTTGTTGGTATTTGATTTAGTCTTAGTGTTTTTTGAAGAATTTCCACCCTTTGAATGTCATTGAAAAAACTTATATCTATATTTTTTGCAACAAGTTCTAATAGTTCTTTTAGTTCTCCTTTTTGGGGTATAACGATTTCGACCTTATGTTTTGCAATGTTTGAAAAATAATCTTGAAGATTCTCGTTAACAATTTCAGGAACAATTATTTTCTTAGGGATTGTATTTTCTGAATAAAATGCAGATAAAAATTCTTCAAAAAAGGTTTCTGAGTAATCAAATACAAATTCTTGTTTTTCATCTAATATTCCTTTGTATATTTTAAATAAAAGAAGGTATACCTTATTGTCTTTTATTTTATAATTGATTATGTCTTCGTCAAATTTTTTTTGTCTTTCAACTTCTTGTTTCTCTTTTAATAGTTTTAGAGAATTAATAATTTCTCTGCATTCAATTGCCTTTTCATAATTTTTTTGTTTGGAACAATCTTGCATTTTGGTTTCGATAATTTTGATTATTTCTGAGGTTTTTCCCTGTAAAATATTTTCGGCTGAATTTATTCTGAACTGGTATTCATCTTTTGTAATTTTATTTATACATGGGGCAGAACAAAAGCCTATATGATATCTTAAACATTCTTTTTTCGGAAGATGATTACATGTTCGTAATTTGAATGTCTTGTTTAGTGTTTCTAAAATATAATCTCTTTCTTTGGCGGACGTAAAGGGTCCGAATATTTTTCCTTTGTCGTAATTTTTTCTTGCAATTTTAAATTTTGGATATTCTTCATTTGTTTTTTCTATTGAAGCGTATCTTTTAGAATCTTTTAGATCTATATTGTATTTTGGTTGGTGTTTTTTTATTAAGTTATTTTCAAGAAGAAATGCTTCAACCTCTGTGTTTGTTACAATAAAATCCACCTCTACTATTTTGGATACCAAAACCTTAGTTTTTATGTCTAAATCTTTTCTATTAAAATAGGAGCTAACTCTTTTTTTCAGATCTTTTGCTTTTCCCACGTATATAATCGTGTTGTTTTTATCTTTATACAAATAACATCCTGGCGAGTGTGGAAGTTTTAATAAATCATTTTTATTCATGTATTTAAAGTACATAACTTTTTTAAATACATTATTATTAGTATAATAATGGACTTTCTTTCTATGATTAAGGTAAAAGTAAAAAATATGAACCATTTGAAGGGTGAAAATCCAAAACTTTTCACTGTAATTGATGATTATATAGAATTTTTAAAACAAAAAACAAAAGATGTAGATAAAAATGGAAATTATATTTTTAAAAAAGAAGAGGTTAATGAGTTCCATCGTATATTTTATGATTTAATTGACATAATTTTAGCAACTTATCATGCAAGTATTAAAGATTCAAAAACAAATTTATATGATATGACCTTTTTCAATGAGGTTCTAAAGTTAGAATTTGAGGATTCTAAAAGAGATAATAGTAAGTTGTCTGTTATTATTGTTGATTTGGATGGATTTAAAAAAATAAATGATACATATGGTCATATAGTCGGTGATAATATTATTATTGAAATTGCAAAAATTCTTAAAAATAGTGCTCGTAAAAATGATGTTGTTGCCAGATTAGGTGGAGACGAATTTATTGTTATGTTAAAGGGGGATGAGTTGGCTGCTAAACAGGTAATGAAAAGAATTAGATTAAAAATGAAAACTGATAAAATATTAAAAAAATATGATGTTCATTTTAGTGCAGGAATAGCAACTATAACAGATTCTGACAAAGGACATGTTTCTTTAGAAAAACGTGCTGATAAAATGTTATATGAGGCTAAAAAAAACGGAAAGAATAAAGATGTTTTTGATTAATTAATCTAAAAAAATAAAATAAAAATCTAAGATTAATTATTATGCAAGAAAAAAAGTGGTTTGTTTATCTTTTAGAATGTCAAGATGGTTCTTTTTACACTGGTGTGACTAATGACGTTGAGAAACGTATGAATGCTCATTGTACAGGAAAAGGAAGTAAGTATGTTAATAGAAAAAGATTCAAGAAATTGTTACGAGTAAAAGAATGTAAAAATAAATCTAATGCATGTAAAGCAGAATATCAAATTAAACAACTTCATAAAAACGAGAAGCTAGAATGGTTTAATTAATTAATATGCTTTCTTTTTCAAAAATTGAACAGAATCCGTTTAAAAAATTTAAACTCAATTAATTATTTTATTATCATATATGAAAAGACTAAAAAGTTTTTTAAATCAACATAACCATATTAGAGTACGCGCTGGTGGTTAAGTGGTATAATACGACCTTGCCAAGGTTGTGTCCCGAGTCCGATTCTCGGCCGGCGCATTGTTATCGGATATCAGACGTCGGATGTCAGATATC
>CAYXZJ010000001.1:29930-41471 GCA_964470085.1 Candidatus Woesearchaeota archaeon | reverse complement strand
TCGGACATCGGACTTCAGACTGTGCGCTAGTAGTTAAATGGTATAATGTGACCTTCCCAAGGTCGTGTTCCGAGTCCGATTCTCGGCTGGCGCATTCTAGAAAGTATTAAAAATCCATTCTTCATTGTTTGTTTATGAAAGAGAGATTGAGTGTTTTTGAGTCTAAGAGTTTTGTTGTAGTTGGTGTTAGTCGTGATAGAAATAAGGTAGGACATATTATTTTTAAAAATTTATTAAAAGCAAAACAAAAAGTTTTCGGTGTAAATCCAAAAGCGGAACAAATTTTAGGACAAAAAATTTACAAGGATATATTTTCAATTCCATTTAAAATTGATTGTTTAATAATAGCAACTCCAAAAGAAACGGTTCCGTTAATTTTGAGACAGGCCGGTGAAAAGGGTGTTCCTTTTTGTATTATTATTACTGCTGGATTCGGAGAAGCAAATGATAATAAGTTAGAGGAGAGAATTAAGCAAATCGCGAAGGAAGAAAATATAAGAATTTTGGGACCAAATTGTTTTGGGTATGTTAATACAGATTTAAATGTTAATACAACATTTTTTGATGGAGATATAAAAAGGGGAGATATCGGATTTATTTCACAGTCTGGTGCAATTAGTGCGGCAATGATGGATAAAATAGGAAAGTTTTCAAAACTAATTACATTAGGAAATGCAGTAGATATAAGTTTTTCAGAATCATTAGAGTATTTAATTAATGACCCTTTAACCTCGGTTGTATGTTTATACATAGAAGGTTTGTCAGTAAATGAAGGAAAACAATTTATTGATATTTCTAGAAAATCAAAAAAGCCAATAATTGCACTAAAAAGTGGAAAAACAAAATCTGGACAAAAAGCTGCAAGTACACACACATCTTCTTTAGCTACAAATTCAAAAATTTATTCAGGTATTTTTCAGCAAGCAGGGATAATCGAAGTAACTTCTATTTCTGAAATGTTTCAAATTGCGTTAATTGTTAATCGATTCCCAAAATTAGAAAATAATGTAGTAATTTTGACAAATGCTGGTGGTTTTGGGGTTTTAATGAGTGATTATTGTGATGAGAATAATATTAATTTGGTTAGATTAAGGGAGGAAACAATTAATGAACTGAATAAAATTTTGCCATTAAATTGGAGTCATAATAATCCAATTGATATTCTGGGAGATGCAAATTCAGATAGATATCAAAAAGTTTTGGATATTTTGGAAAAAGATTCATCGATAAAAACAATTATTGTAATACTTACTCCACAATATATGGCCGAACCTGAAAAAACTGCCAAGATATTATCTTATGTAAAAAAACCATTATTTACTTGTTTTATTGGTGGAGAAAAAATGCTTGGTTCACAAAAAATTTTACAAGTGAATAAGATAATTAATTCTAGTGAGCCGGAAAAACTTTGTGGTATACTTAGTAAAATTGTTAAGTAATAATTTTTAAACTAAATTCTAGTTATTGTTTTATGAAATATATTGATGTTCATGCTCACTTAGATATGTCACGTTTTGATGAAGATAGAGAGGACGTAATTCAAAAGGCTAAAGAAAATGAGATTTGTATATTAAGTTCTGGAGTTAATCCTGATGCAAATCGAAAAGTTTTGGAATATTCAAAAAAATATGATAACGTATTGTGTTCTTTTGGAGTTTATCCGATTGATGCAATAATAAAAGATTTCCCAAATATCGAAGATGATGGTTCAAGAAAAATAAAATCATTTGAATTAGAGGATGAATTGAATTGGATAAAAGATCATAGAAAAGAATGTGTTTTAATTGGAGAAATCGGAATGGATTTTAAGGTAGTTGATACCACAGATGAAATCAAAAAAATGCAGATAAAAAATTTTGAAAGAATTTTGGAGTTTTCAAAAGAAATTGATAAACCAGTTTTAATTCATTCTCGTGGTGCTGAGTTGGAATGTATAGAGTTATTAGAAAAACATAAGTGTAAGAAAGTTATTATGCATTGTTTTAGTGGCAAAAAATCTTTGATTAAAAGAATTGTAGATAATGGTTGGTTTTTGAGTATTCCTGCCGTTATAACTCGTTTAGAACATTTTCAAATGGTTGCAAAAATAGTTCCTCTAACTCAAATATTAACAGAGACTGATGCTCCATATTTGTCTCCGATTGTTGGCGAACGAAATGATTCAACCAGCATTTTAATTACAATTAAACAAATAGCAAAAATAAAAGAAATTAGTGAAAAAAGCGTTTCTAAACAGATTTTAAAGAATGCAAAATTAGTCTTAAATTTGTCATAAAATTTGTGGCGAAACCTTTATAAATAAAAAATAGGTTAGTATTTAGTTACGAGAAAATAAAACAAATTATTATAAAGTTCTCGAAAAATATTAAATATGGCAGAAGAAAGAAAAATAGTAATTCCTGGCGAAACGATTGTTAGTGGTAGTAATTATCTTCCAAGTGATGGAACCTATAGAGATGGCGATGATGTTGTTGCTAAAATTTATGGTATAGTTTCTGTTCTTGAAAATCAAGTTAAAGTAATTCCATTGTCTGGAACTTATTTTGCTAGAAGAGGAAATACAATAATTGGAACAATTGTTGATATTACAATGAATGGTTGGTTAATAGATTTTGGTGGTCCTAATAGAGCATTTTTATCTTTAAATGAAGTTCCAAGATATATTAACAAAAATGAATTAAGAGATTTCTTGGATTATGGAGATAGTATTATTGCTAAAGTTTGGGATACAAAAGGACGTTCCATTGATGTTTCTATTAAAATGAGAGGATTTGGAAAAGTTGAAGGCGGAATGTTTATGGACGTTAATCCAAATAAAGTTCCAAGAATAATAGGAAAAGAAGGTAGTATGGTTAGATTGATACGTGATTCTACTGGTTGTAATATTACTGTTGGTCAAAATGGTAGAATTTGGTTGAAAGGATCTGATATTGATAATGAAATAAAAGTTAGAAAAATAATAAATTATATTGTTGATAATTCAGTTTCTGTTGGTTTAACGGAAAAAACAGAAGAGTTTATAAAAAATTTAGGTTTTACAGTAAATAAAACTAACTTGGAACAACCAGTTGAAGAAGTAACTGGTGAAAGTATTTCAAGTGATGAGGATAATTAAATGGTAGCTGAAAAAGATTCATTGTATAAAGAAAGATTTGATGGTAGACAATTTAAAGAATTAAGACCAATAAAGACGGCTGTAGGTATTGTTCCTTCTGCTGATGGTTCTGCTATGTTTGAAACTGGTGGAACAAGAGCAATTGCTGTTGTTAGAGGTCCTAGAACTTTACATCCACAACACATGCAAGATTCTCAGACTGGTATTTTGAGAGTTACTTATGGTATGATGCCTTTCTCTGTTTGGGACAGAATTAGACCTGGTCCAAATAGAAGAAGTGAAGAATTGTCTAAAGTTTGTGAATGGGCTTTGGGTTCTATTGTAGATTTAGCGGCTTTCCCTAATTCTGTAGTTGATGTTTTTATTCAAATTCCTCAAGCAGATGCTGGAACGAGAGTCGCTGGTTTAAATGCTGCTGCTATGGCTTTAGCTGATGCTGGTGTTCCAATGAAAGAAATGATTTCTGCAATTGCTGTTGGTAAATGTGATAAAACTTTAATTGTTGATATGGATAAATCTGAAGAAGATTTTCATGAAGGTGAGGGTCCAACGGATATTCCTGTAGCTGTAACTTCTAGAAATAAGAATATTGCATTATTGCAATTAGATGGTAAAATATCTGTTGATGAATTATCAGAAGTTATTGGTATGGCTAAGGTTGCATGTGGTGAAGTTTTAAAAGTTCAAATGAAAACATTAAAAGAAAGAACAGGAGAATTACAAGATGGTTAAACCAGCTATTCCAGAATTACAAAAAAGTAAGATCAGAAGTGCTTTGAATGTTGGTAAAAGGTTTGATGGTAGAGCTCCATTAGATTATAGGGATATTCAAGTTACGAAAGGTGTTAGTAATAATGCTGAAAGTTGTGTTTCTGTTAGAGTTGGTAAAACTGAAGTTTATTGTGGTGTAAAATTGGGAGTTGTTGAACCTTATGGAGATTCTCCAGATGAGGGAACTTTTATGACATCAGTTGAATTACATCCAATGGCATCTGAAGGTTTTGATATAGGAAAACCAGGAATTGATGCAGTTGAATTAGCTAGAGTAATTGATAGAGGAATAAGAGAATCTGGATTTATTGATTTTAAAGGATTGTCTATAGAATCAGGTAAAAAAGTTTGGCAAGTATTTGTTGATATTGTTACAATTAATGATGACGGAAACTTGTTTGACGTTGCTGGATTGGCTGCTTTAGTTGCATTGGGAAGTGCGAAATTGCCGGTTTATAATGCAGAAGAAAACAAAATAGAACACAAATTGAGCGATACACCTCTTCCATTAAACAAAGATGCATTGTCTTTTAATATGACATTCTACAAAATAGGAAATGCAATAGTTTTGGATCCTACAGAAGAGGAAGAAGATATTGCAGATTTTAGATTGAGTGTCGCATTTGGTGATTTTGAGGGCAAACCAAGAGTTACGGCATTACAAAAAGGTTTAGTTGGAGTTATTAGTGAAAAAGATTTGAATTTAATATTTGATACAGTTAAGGAAAAATACAATACATTTTTTCCAAAAATAAAACAACTTGTTTGGGATGAATAAATGAAAACAGAAAAGAAAGAATTTACAAAATATGAAAGAGCAAGAATTATTGGTGCAAGAGGATTACAAATTGCAATGGATGCTCCACTTTTGTTGAAGATGAATGAAGATGAATTAAATGGAATAAATTATGATCCATTAAAAATTGCTGAAAAAGAATTAGATAGTGGTGTTTTACCAATTACTGTTAATCAACCAATTCCCCAGAAAAAAGAATCTTCTATTGATAAAATTAGAATTGAAGATGCTCCATCTGATGAGGCTAAGGAAAAAATGGAAATGGAAGAAACAAATGATATTGTTGAGACTGGGGACATAATGAAACTTAATGAGGATGATGATTTGGATGTTGAGGAAGATTTAAGTGTTGGCGACGATAGTGATTAATTGTACAATAATTTAATAAAGGTATATTTCTTTGTTTTCTTGAGGTGTTTATGATAAATCTAGAATATTTAGAACAATTAATTACTTCAATGGGAGAGGCTGTTTTGTTACTTAATAAAAAAAATGGCGCTGAAAAAGAAAAAATTAAAACTTTTATATTATCTATTACTCGAGAAATAAATAAGATAATTGTTGGTGAATTACAATGATTGAAGAAATAAATCAAGTTATACTTTCTGAAAAGGAAATAATAAAAGACATTAGAGAACATGGGCAATCTTATGAATTATTGAGTCAGTTACTTGGATTAAATAATGAACTTCAAGATTTAATTACTAAAGAGGATAATTCGATTACTTCAAAGACGAATATACAATCACGAAATACTAAGTTGTCAGAAATGAAATATGTTGATAAAAAAGATGAAGTTGAGATTAGTTTTCTTCAAAATAAATCGTTAGCAAATATTGCTAATAAGATGTTTGGTAAAAAGACCGAGAAAATGGTGCCAAAAATGCAACAAATGAATGAAGATTTACAAAAGGCCAATTCTGGTGTTTTATTACAGACATTTTTGTCTATTACTATGTTTATTACATTAATTTCTTTTATTGCTGGTGGTGTTATTTATGCTGCTCTGTATTTTTTAAAAATAATTCCAATTAATTATATATGGATAGTTTTTCTTCTCCCAGTTGTATGTTTCTTTTTGTTTTATTCTTATCCCAAGAGCGAAGCGTCAAATATTGATAAAAAAATCACTAATGAACTTCCATTTGTAACTATTCATATGGCTGCGATTGCAAGTTCAGATATGGAACCAACTCAGATTTTTCAAATTATTGCTATGTCAGATGAATATAAGGCTGTTGGAAAAGAATTGAAAAAAGTTTTAACTCAAGTAAATGTATATGGGTATGATTTGTTAACTTCTTTGACGAATGCAGCCAAAACAGTTTCGAACAAAAGACTATCTGAATTATTATTAGGAATGGCTACAAATATTTCGACTGGTGGTTCTTTAAAAGTATACCTAGAGAAAAAAGCTGAAACATATTTGATGGACTATAAGTTAAGTAGAAAACAATATATTGAAATTGCTGGAACCTTTATGGATATTTATATTTCTGTTTTAATTGCAGCACCATTAATTATGATGTTATTATTTATTATTATGAATGTTGCCGATATGAGTATAGCAGGGATGTCATTAAAGATGTTATTATTTTTGACAGTAGGAATTGTTGCTATTATGAATATTATATTTATCTTTGTACTAAATATGAAACAACCGGCGGTGTAAAATGAAATTTAATAAAAAACAATTTATTGGTGTAATATTTGCTTTAATTGCAATTCCAATATGTGCTATTTTTATGAATAAAATTGGTAAAAATGTTTTCTATTTTGTAATTGTTATTTGTTCGGTTGCCGCAATATTGCCATTTATTATGGGTTTGAATATGAACCAAGGTGTTCAAAAAGAAAAGGATAGTAAATTTTTAGAATTTATTCGAGATTTAGTCGAAGGAGTAAAGTCTGGAACACCAATTAACAGAGGTATTGTGAATTTACAGGATAGAGATTATGGCAAATTATCTTCTCATGTAAAAAAATTATCTAATCAAATAAGTATTGGTATACCATTAGGTGATGCTTTGAAAATATTCGCTAAAGAAACAAGAAGTCCTGTTATTTCAAGAGCTGTTACATTAATATCAGAGGCTCAAAGAGCTGGTGGAAATATTGATAATATTCTGGAATCTGTTTCTTCATCTGTTAGTCAGTCAGAAGAATTAAAGAAAGAACAGAAATCTTCAGTGTCTAGTTTAGTTTCTCAGGGATATATAATTTTTATAATTTTTATTGTAATTATGTTAGTTTTGCAATATTCTATTTTACCAATAGCATCGGACTTTAGTACTAATTCTGCTAATGTTTTAGAATCCGATGAAAAATATAGTGATGAAGCTGTCGAAAGTGCGGATGATTTTTCTGCTCCATTATTAGTTCTATTAATTGTACAGGCATTTTTTGCTGGTTTAGTTATAGGAAAAATCTCGGAGGGAAAAATTTCTAGTGGAATTAAACATTCTTTTATTTTGTTGGCTATCACATTAATTATTTCAACAGGAGCGAAGGTTATATTATAATGAAAATTTATTTAAATATTGAAGAGTGTATAATAAAATGAAAGATAAGAGAGGTGTTAGTAATCACATTGAAATGATATTGGCAAGTACTGTTTTTATTTTGTTTTTCTTTTTTGTTATGATGTTTTTAAAACCATATAAAACAGATACATTAACAACAACTCTTGTTGATGGTATAGATTATAATTTAGATAGATTGTCTCTTATTAGTGTTAATAAGGCATTCATAAACGTTACGGGTACTGATAGTTCTTGTTATAATGTTTCTTCTCCCAATTCGGCGAATAAGGTGATTGTTACGGATTTGAAAGGTGAAAAAATTAATTCATTTTGTTCTGACGGAAGATTAATTATTGATTCAGCAGAGAAAATGTATTATATTTATTTTTCAGATAATTTTTCCGTAAAAGATGATTCAATAAAATGTACTGAGTCTACTTCAAAATTGGGTGGGATATATACTTTTGATGCAATTTATTACGATAAATTAGATGAAATTGAAGCCAATTATTATTTGAATTATTCTGCTTCGAAAAAGGATTTTGGCGTTTCTTCTCAGTTTGATTTTTCAATTGAATCAGATATTTTATCTATGACTACTTATATTCCAGAAAGTGTAGAAGTTATTGCAAAAGAATATAATAAAAAAGTTATTTATAATAATGGTACTGTAGTAAATACGGTGTTTTTGATTAAAGTATGGTAAAAAACAAACATGGTTGGATAAGAATGTTGGAAGTAGTATTGGCTATAACTTTGTTTTCATCAGTTTTAATAGTAGTATATACTCAACAAAATCAATCTGCTGATAGAAAAGAACAAGTGTTTTTTATCCAAGAGAGAATATCTAATGAGATTTCTACTAATGATGTTTTAAGAAATATGGTATTAAGTAATTCAGAAAAAGAATTAAACGATTATTTTTATGATTATTTTACGAGTGATTTAGGATATCGTATTAGAATTTGTGAATTAGAGAAGGAACCTGTTCCTTGTAAATTAAATTTCACGGATTATTCAAGTTTAATAAATACAGAAATATTTGTTGAAGATTTAATTATTTCTGGAAATTTAACATTGTACGACCCAAAAATAGTTAATATTTTTTCGTGGTATAATGTCTAATTTCATAAAACCTTAAATAATCAATTGTATTGTTTATTTTATGCCATATGATGTTATTATTGGGAGAAATGCAGGTGATAAAAAGGATTTTGGGGATCGTGGATTAGCATTTATTGGAAAAACTTATGTAACGATGGGGAATTATACTTCTCTTTCAAATCCAATTTATTTAGATATTGCAAGAACTCATGTTGTTTTAATCGCTGGTAAAAGAGGGTCTGGTAAAAGTTATACTATTGGTGCGATAGCCGAAGCTTTATCTGATTTGGGTACAGAAGAATCTGGAAATGTGGCGTCATTAATTTTTGACACGATGGGAATTTATTGGACTATGAAATATAAAAATGACAAAGATTCTCAATTATTAAAAGATTGGGGATTGGAAGCAAAGAATTTGCCAGTTAAAATTTTTGCTCCATTTGGTTATTTTAATGATTTTAAAGAAAAGGGAATTTCGGTTGACTCAGAATTTGCAATTAAGTTATCTGAATTAGATGTTTCAGATTGGATTAGTTTATTCGGTTTGAATTTCACAGATCCAGTTTCTGTTGCTATTGAAGAAAGTTTAACGAATCTTAAAGAAAAAAAATCTAGCTTTGATTTTCAGAATATTTTTGACGAAATTAATTCTTTGAAAATAATTAATCAAGATGTAAAAAATGCGGCGTGTGCATTATTTCGTGCATCTGAAAGTTGGAAAGTTTTTGATGAAAAGAAAGGTACTACAATTAAAGATTTAATTTCTGCTGGACAGACAAGTGTTATTGATTTGTCGATGTATGCTTCTTTGGGCAATTTTAACATAAGAGCTTTAATTATTTCTCTTGTTTCAAAAAAATTATTTAATGAAAGAATGTTGTCAAGAAAATATGAAGAAGTTCAGGCTGTACAACATGGTGAAAGTTATGCGATGTTTAATACTGTTAGAGAAATGCCTTTAGTTTGGATTTTTATTGATGAGGCTCATGAATTTTTACCAAAAGATTATAAGACTCCTGCTTCAGATGCATTAATTCAGATTTTAAGAGAAGGTAGACAACCAGGAATTAGTTTGGTTCTTGCGACACAACAACCTGGGAAAATACATACCGATGCAATTACACAGTCTGATATTGTTTTATCTCATAAAGTTACGGCTTCTTTAGATATTCAGGCCCTAAACGAAATTACACAATCTTACTTGTATTCGACTATATCCGAGAAAATGAATGCATTACCGAAGTTTAAGGGATCTGCAATTATTTTAGATGATAATTCTGAACGTATTTATCCAATAAGAATTCGACCTCGTTTTACTTGGCATGGTGGGGAATCTCCAACGGCTATAAAGAAACAAGAAATGTAAATATTAAAAGTTAGATTGTTAAAAAGATATAAAAAATAATTAAAAATATATGAGGCAAATATTTTTAAGAGATATTGACTATTTTTATTTATGGAAATTGGAAGAAAGGATTTAATTGATAAATTTTATAAATTTTTTGAAGAGAATGAACATAAAAAAATAAAAAACTCTTCATTAGTTCCTGAAAATGATCCAACGGTTTTGTTTACGACAGCAGGAATGCACCCATTGGTTCCTTTTTTGCTGGGCGAAAGTCACCCTCAAGGAAAACGATTGTTTAATGTTCAAAGATGTATTAGAACTGGTGATATTGATGAGGTTGGAGATACAACTCATCACACAATGTTTGAGATGTTAGGAAATTGGTCTTTAGGTGATTACTTTAAAGAAAATTCAATAAAACAAAGTTTTAATTTTTTGACAAAAGTTCTTGGTTTGTCCGTTAATAGATTAGCAGTTACTGTTTTTAGTGGTGATAATGATTGCCCAAAGGATGAATTGTCTCCAAAAATTTGGATGGATATGGGAATATCCAAGGAAAGAATAGCATTTCTACCAAAGAAAGATAACTGGTGGGGACCTGCTGGCGAAACTGGACCTTGTGGACCAGATACGGAAATATTTTATTGGAAAAAAAATAACGAAAAAACTCCTGTTAATTTTGATTCTGAAAACAAAAATTGGGTAGAAATTTGGAATAATGTTTTTATGGAATATTTTAAAGATAAAGAGGGAAAATATGTTTTAGCCAAACAAAAAAATGTTGATACTGGAATGGGAGTAGAAAGAACTGTGGCTATTTTGAATGGATTTGAAGATAATTATTTGGGTGATATGTGGCAACCAATTATTAAGGAAATAGAATTAGTTACTAAAAAAAAATATGTTGATTATCCTAAAGAAATGAGAATTGTTGCTGATCATATCAAGGCTTCAGTTTTTATTATTTCTGATGGTATAATCCCAGGGAATACTGAACAAGGATATGTTTTAAGAAGATTAATTAGAAGAGCAATTAGAAATTTAAGAATTTTAGGTTCTACAGAAATCGGCAATTTAGAAAAGATTGCTGGTCCGATTTTCGAAATATATATGGATTATCCAAAACTAGAAAATAAAGAAAGAATTATGAAAGAGTTGAGACTGGAAGAAGAAAAATTCGTTAAAACATTAGAAAATGGTTTGAAAGAATTTGATAGAATCTCATCCTCAAAAAACATAGATTGTAAGGATGCATTTTTATTGTATCAAAGTTATGGTTTTCCCATTGAAATGATTTTAGAAATGGCTCGAGAAAAAGGTGTTGAGGTAAATATAGATGAATTTAATAAAGAATGTGATTCTCATCGAGAATTATCTAGAACTGCTGCTGCTGGTAAATTTAGGTCTGGTCTTGCGGATGATAGCGAACAGACAAAAAAATTGCATACAGCAACGCACTTGCTAAACGAAGCATTGAGAATTGTTTTAGATAATCCGGATATTCATCAAAAGGGATCTAATATTACTCCAGAAAGATTGAGGTTCGATTTTAATTTTGATAGAAAATTGACAGAAAAAGAAATTCAAGATGTAGAAGAATTAGTGAATTTGAAAATTCAATCTGGACTTCCTGTTCGTTGTGATATTATGCAGTTACAAAAAGCAAAAGATTTTGGTGCTCAGGGTGTTTTTGATTCAAAATATGAAAACCAAGTTAAAGTATATTCTATGGGAAGTATTGGAGAAGAATTTAGTAAGGAAATATGTGCTGGACCTCATGTTGACAACACATTTCAGTTGGGTCATTTTAAGATTATAAAAGAAGAAAGCTCTTCATCTGGTGTTAGAAGAATAAAGGCAATTTTGACATCCGATATCTGACATC
>CAYXZJ010000001.1:28259-29830 GCA_964470085.1 Candidatus Woesearchaeota archaeon | reverse complement strand
ATCTGACATCCGATATCTGATATTTAAATTACACTCTTAAGTAGTAACATTTATATAGCATTTTATTCAGTGATAAATATGGTAAATAAATCAAAAATTAAGCCAATAGAAATATTACCAACTGAACCACTTACAAAACTTGAAAGAAATGCAATTATAGATGGTGTTGTTACGATCAGAGATTTATTATTATCATTTACAAATATACCTAAAGTAAGAATGCCGGTTAACTATTTGGATGTTAATAATTATGAACGTCAAGAAAGATGGGCAAACGAAATTGGTAAACAAAATAGTTCAAACATAAATCAAGTTAATGGAGGTGTAATGAGTCAATATTTATTGGGATTACAGAAAGAAACATACATAGTTTATGTTACTAAAGATGATTTATATATTTGTACAGATGAAAATGGGAAATATATAAAAGGTTCAGGGAATAACGGTTTTTCAGCTGGATTATCTAGTGAAAATGGTCCGTCAATAATTTCTACTTATAGGTTTAAAGGTATAGAAGATGAAATAGAAAGAGCTAGGTGTCTTAAAACACTAGTTATGCACGAAATGGGTCATCTTTTTGGGGTTATAAATGAAACTTATAGAAAAAAAATTGATTATAGGGGCGGAGCTCATTGCGTTAATGATGGTTGTGTAATGAGACAAGGATGGAATGTCCCCGAAGATTGGCAACAAATGACAAAAGATAGAATAGGAAAAGATCCATTTTGTCCACAATGTCTATTAGATATGAGAGATTGGTTAAATAAAAAAAATTATTATTATGAATAACAAACAAAATTACAGTTTATATGACAGAATGCATGCTGATATTAGTCAATACAATGATTTGAGTATAAATGAAGAAGTGGAAAAGGCAATAAAAAGAAGAAAATGGTCTCGTATTAGAGATATTGTTTTACCAGTTGTTATATCATTGGGAGTTTTTGGTTCATTTGGATTATATTATGGAAATACACTTAATATACATAGTAAAGTACAAAATAATGTTAAGCCTCAAAATAATTTAGAACAAGTTTTGAAAAATGATGAAGTAAAACCAGAAGGGGTGGTTGAATTAAGTGAAGGATTATATTATGATGCCTCAAAAAGTTATATTACATCTGACTATTCAAACGATACTGATCAAGAAATATTAGCTCGTTTAATTTATGGTGAAGCTAGGGGACAAAGTGATGAGGAAAAGGCAGCAGTTGCCTATACTACTATTAATAGAGCAAATGATGGGAAAAAATGGAATGGAGAATCAATTAAAGGATCTGCTTTGACTCCTCAACAATACTCTTGTTTTAATAGTGGTGACGTGAATCTGGCTAAATTAAAAGATCCAATGCATGATGATCCCAAAGCATTCAAAAATTGTTTGAAAATAGCTTATGAGGTTTTGAATACCGATAAATATTCAAATTTAAATCAAGGTCAAACAAATTATTTTAATCCAAATTTTGCAAATCCAAATTGGGCTAAAAACATGATATACATTGATTTTAATGCACAAGGATGTAATTTTGTACAAGATTTTTATATAGAAAAATAGTCTGGTGGCGGATGTC
>CAYXZJ010000001.1:10046-28159 GCA_964470085.1 Candidatus Woesearchaeota archaeon | reverse complement strand
CGGATGTCAGACATCGGACGTCGGATATCAGACAGTGGACGTCTAGTTCATGTTCCAGTATTTCATTTCTCTTAATTTTGTAATATCGTTTTTATACATATCTCTTAAGTCGTTTATTTCAAAGAATTGTGTTATTATTCTATCAAATCCTGGGCCCCATGCTAGAACTGGAATATATCTACCGAAAATTGGAACTACTACTTCGGGTCTAAACATTCCTGCTCCGCCTAATTCCATCCATTTTTTATGTACTGGATGAAAAACGTCAATTTCTAAACTAGGTTCTGTGTATGGGAAATATGCTGGTCTAATTCTAATGTTTTCATATCCCATTTTTTTGAAGAATTGCATTAAGTATCCTAATAATTGTCGGAAGTTCGCCTTTTCGTCTACGACTATTCCTTCAGATTGATTAAACTCAAATCCATGAGACCAGTCTACTGTTTCGTTTCTAAAACATTTTCCTAATGCGAAATATTTTGCTGGAAATTCTTTTGTCTTAGCAATTTCGTATAATTTATTGACTGACCAAGGAGTTGTATGTGTTCTTAACAAAACTTTTTTTGCGTCTTCCTCATTCCATTTTGTGCACCATCCTTTACTTCCATCACATTGTCCTTCATGAGCTTTTCTTACTTCGTTTACAATATTTTTATCTGGTAATTTTCCTACAATTCCTTTGATAAAGAAAGTGTCTTGCATTTCTCTTACAGGGTGATCTTGAGCAGTAAACAAGGCATCGAAGTTATAAAATCCTGTTATTGTTGTTTTCCCGGTCATTTCTTTAAATCCCATATCTAACCAAATGTTTTTAGCGTAATCTGTTGCCTGATTAACAAAATGTCTTTTTCCACCATAAATTTTGGGAACTGGTAATGTTAAGTCGTATCTTCTGAACTTTTTTATCGTCCATGTATTTGATTTTAATAGTTTAGGTGTTACTTGTTCTAACAAATCGTCTTTGAAATCTAAAGATTGTATTTTTTCTCCTAAAGCAGTTAATTTTACGGTTATTTCTTTTTCTTCTCTTAATTCTACAATATCTTTTCTGTTTATTAGTGTGTTAAATGTTTTTTTCTCTTGGTCACTTAGTACGTCAAATTTTTGTGGTAATTTTTCTAATAATAATTCTTCTTCGGATTTATTTACTACGTCATCTAATGGAACAGCCAAAATTAATTTTCCGTTTTCTATAGAAATTGTTTTCTTTTGTCTTAAGGTTCCTAGTGCTACTTTTGCTTCATTATCATTTAATTTTGTTTTTGATTTTATATCTTTTATATATAGTTCTCGTTCTTTTATTATTGTGTTTAATAAAACTCTTTCTGGTAGTTCCGTTTTAGAATATTGTATTCCGAAAACTCCCAAATCTGCAACCTTTTCTTCTTTTTTGTTTAATGTGATTAATTCTTTATTTGTAAGAAAACCAATTGCTCGTAAGATAGTTGTTTTGTCGAAGTCAGATGCAACTAAATTGTCTATGTTTTTTTCTTCTGAAGATAAAAGTGGTAATAATTTTCTTTCTATTGGAGATAAAGATTCTACTATTTCTTTTTCATTCATATAATATTTATTGTTTTTATGTTTTTAAGTCTTAACTTTACGAAAGTATTATAAATATTATTGTTATTCTCTTTATATGAAAAAGGTGGTTGGTTATGCTTTTGCAATATTAGGGTTTGTTTTAATTGCTGTTGGTATGAATTTGATTAATTATGATGTTTCATTTTTAGGAGACTCTCCAAAATATTATTTGACAATAGCCGGTGTCGTTTCAGTTATAGTTTCTGTTTTTGTGTTAAAAAATAGTACTGGTTCCGTTTCAGAAAAGAGTGGGGTAGTAACTTCTGTTAACGCAGAACTTCCAATTTTTGAAGGAGATAATATTGTGGGATATAGAAGAAGTGGGGATACTAGTAAATCAAAAAAGAGGAAAAAATAATGGCATTAGATATTTCTTTTGAAACATTTGTTGCTAATTTTAGAACGGATTGGTTCATTTTTGTTGGAGTTTTTATGATTACGTTCGCTTTGGTTTATATAAGCCTTGTTAAATTTTTTACAAAAACAATTTGGCCAGATAAAGTTAATAGTGAATATAAGAAGACACATAATCCGGAAAAGGTAATTGTTCAAAATAAAGAATTTGTTATTATGATAGCTGCAATTATTGGTTTATTCGTTGGCGCTGCTGCTTTACAGACAAAATTTTTTTCAATTTTAGATAATTCTTATGGATTTGTTTTGGGTGTAGGTATTATTTTGATAGTGTATACGCTTTTATTGATTCCAATTTACAAATTTTTAGATATGAAAATAGAGAATAGAGTTATTTCAAATATAATAGTAGTTTTTTTCTTTTGGCTTTCTTTCTTTTTGATAAGATCAAATACTGAGGCTTTTTTAAATTTACCACCGCAGTGGTATGATATAGTTGCTATTGCGTCAGGTGTTCCAATGTTAATTATAGGATTAATCGTTGCTTTTATATTAGGAAAAGTAATAAAAAGAAGACAACCAGTTGCTGCTCAAAATACTTAAATACTATTAGAAATTGCTTATTTTTATGTTAATAGAGACATTAATTGGTTTTTTATCTGTTTCAATAGTTACTTTAACGATAATGATTTTTGATATTGAGACTGATAATTTGGCCTCTGTCCCTTTTATTAATGAATCGATGTATTTGTTGGGAATGGGTAATTTTTGTAAAGCCTGGGTTTTAAGCGTAAATTTCATGTTAAAAAAAATAAAACAAAAAAAATGAAAATAAAAGAAATGCTAGACGAATTATCTCAGAGGGATAGTTATAAAGAATTTAAAAAAAAATATCCAAATAGTTATTTTTCTACTGGATTTTTTATGTTAGGGAATGGGGGCGATAAATTTCAATTTAATTTTTTCTTACCTGATGAATCAAAAATTGTTAGTTTTGAATACCCATTCGGGAGTTATGTTTGTTATGATGAGAAAATAGATTCAGAAAGTATTTTTAATAATTTTGATTTGAAAGTAGACATTGATAATTTACAGGAATATATTAATAAAATAATGAATAAAAAAATATCAAGAATAATTGCTTTGATAAATAATAATGTTTGGAATATTATTTGTTTGAATGGTTTAGATATGAATAGAATAAAAATTAATGCTTTAACAGGAGAGGTAATCGATAAAAACGACGGGAAACTCAGTGATTTTATAAAAATAAATTCTAACAAAGATTAATTTTATTGAGTAAATAATCTTTGTTTATATAGAAATTCTTATAAAGGAGAGTGCTCTCCCTTTGTTATGAAAAGAGAAAGATACTTTTCAACTTGTGTGCTGAAAGGGGGTAAATTGATATGAATAGTAAAAGAATTTTGGCTTTATCTTTTTTGACGATTTTTTTATTTAGTTTTATGCTTACATCTGTTGATGCTGCAAAGCAAATAGGAGAAGATTGTACTAGAGGTTTTTGGGGTCTTATCGGGGGTAAAAGTTGTGTTAGAACAGCTTATTGTGATACAACACAACAACCATCAAGTCCTGATGAATTCGATGGTAAATGTGCTCTAATAATGACGAAGGAAAATACAGACAATTTGATTAGTGATGTTTTGATAACAGAGGGAGCAGAGGGTAATTTCTTAATAGAAAGAGGATTAATTTTCTTATTAATTTTCTTTTGTATATTCGGATTATTTGGCTCTATAAATTTATTTTCAGGAAAGAGAGGGATCAGTGCAATTTTATGGGTAGCAATATCTGCTATTATTTCTATTTTAGGTGTTAGATTTATATCGACTGATATAATTGCATCTATGCTTGCTCCAACGACAGCCTTAGCTGCATTAATAACATCTGGTATTCCATTTTTGGTAGTATTTTTAATAACTAACAAGAATGTAATAATGCCTGATAGAAAACCTGAAGAAACAAAGTTTATGGGCCCAACAGCAAAGAGAATTGTTTGGGTAATTTTCTTGGCATTTATGATTTATTCACTTGTGAATACAAATATGAATGGTAAGATAGAACAATTAGAAGGTACAACAGGAAGAACGATGAATGTTATATTTATAATATTCGGAATTGTGGCAATTGTTTTTGTATTATTTCAACCAATGTTTGATAGACTTTTTCTAAAGGCAGGAAGGGCTACGTTAAAACAGGTTATGGAGGGAACATTGACTAACACAGAAAATGCTGTAATAAGGGGTAATACTAATGCATATATGATACAGCTTGATAGATTTAATGAAGTGCTTAGATTAGGTGGTCCTAAAGACCCAGGGTTGAAAGATCAGTATGATAAATTACACAATTTAAATCCAAAGATGGCTGAAAATTATCTTAATGGTTTAATACGTGACGGTCAAAAATTTAACTTTAGCGCTAAATAAATAGATAAATTATTTTTTTTATTTTTTTATTTTATAGTAATTTTTATAAAGGAGAGTGCTCTTCTTTTTTCATGAAAAGAGAAAAATACTTCTCGAATTATATAATGAAAGGAGGTAATTTAATATGAATAATAAAAGAATTTTGGCGTTATCTCTTTTGACGATTTTCTTGTTTAGTTTTATGCTTACATCTGTTGATGCAGGTAAGGCTATGGGACAAGCATGTAACCCGGGTGTTATTGCTTGGTTAAAAGGAGAATCTTGTGGTGTTGGAATGATTTGTAAGGTTAATACTGTGCCTCCTGCTGGAACTGATATGGATAAATTTTCTGGTACATGTTACGCAGATGATTTTAATGAAAATGCAATACTTCAGAAAATATTTGTTTCTCAAGGGGGAAATATGACGTTTGAGAGAATATTGTTTTTCTTCTTGGTCGCTATAGTTGTTTTTGGAGTTTTTGATTCAGTTAAACTATTGGGTGGAAATGACAAATCACGTTTTGTGATTAACTTATTAATAGCAATTGTTGCCGGTTTGATCGGTGTTAGATTTATTCCAGAAAATGCAATTCAGGCTTTAGCTGCTCCAAGTACTGCCTTAACAGCGTTAATAACACTAGGAATACCATTTTTAGTTGTATTCTTATTGATACGTAAAAAGGTTACTAATCCTACTGCACAACTTGGTCCTATGCAACAAAGAATTATTTGGGGAATATATTTAGCATTATGTACATACTTCTTAATTACTACAGGATCTATAAAATTTGTTAATGTAATAACTAAAGGATTTTTTGTACTTGCGTTTGTTATGTTGATTTTTGGTCCTAAAATATTTGAAATGTATACAAAACGAAAGACAGCTGATAAGGCTGAATATAACAGATTTCATCAAAGTGCTATAGAGGGTAGAGAAGCTAGATATGGGATAGCTTTAAATGAATTTGAAAAGTTAGATGCAACAAGTAAGAAAGGAAAGGCTGGAAGAAAGCTTTATTTGGATATGTGTTCTGCAAATCAAAATATGGCCCAAGAATTTTATAAAGATTATATAAAGGGAACTAATCCAAAATATGATAAAGAAGGAAAATTTATCAACTAAACTTTTTTTATTTTTTTTATTTTTTTTATTAACATGAATAACAAATAGTTTAAAAGATATAAAGAACTATTTGTTGAATGGAATTTAACGTTTTTACTAACTTGAAACCAGCTGGTTCACAGCCGGAGGCAATAAAACAATTAACTGATGGAATAAAAGACAAAAAACCATTTCAGACTTTGTTGGGTGTTACTGGTAGTGGAAAAACTTTTACAATTGCTAATGTAATTAATAATACTCAAAAAACTACGCTTGTTTTAGCTCATAATAAAACTTTAGCTGCACAACTTTATGAAGAGCTGAAGGATTTATTTCCAAAAAACCGAGTTGAATATTTTGTTTCATATTATGATTATTTTCAACCAGAAAGTTATATTCCAGCTACAGATCAGTATATAGAAAAAGATTCTAGTGTGAATCCGAAATTGGATCAATTAAGGTTAGCTGCGACGGCGTCACTTCTTTCAAGAAATGATGTTATAGTTGTTTCTAGCGTTTCTTGTATTTATGGGTTAGGTAAACCAGAGAATTTTGAATTATTTAGATTCGGATTGAGGGTCGGAGAAAATTATGGAAGAAAAACATTGACGGCTAATTTGGTAAATTCTCAGTATGAAAGAAATGATGTTGAATTGTCTCCTGGTAAATTTAAAGTTAAAGGAGAAGTTGTTGATTTTATACCAGGTGGCGAAAGTAATATTATTCGTGTAGAGTTTTTCGGTGAAGAAATTGATAAGATATATGAAATTGATAAAATAACTGGAGAAAAAATAGATAGTTATGACTATTATGCGGTGTATCCAGCAAGACATTTTATGGTAAATGAGGCAGATTTAGATTATGCATTGAAAAGTATTGAGAGTGAGTTGAATTCTGTTTTGCCTAGTATGGAAATGCTTGAAGCTTATAGACTAAAACAAAGAACACTACATGATATAGAAATGATAAAAGAAACAGGTTATTGTAAAGGAATTGAGAATTATTCTAGACATTTCGATAAAAGAGATGCTGGGAGTCGTCCGTATTGTTTATTGGATTATTTTCCTCAAGATTCGTTGTTGGTTATAGATGAAAGTCATCAAACTGTTCCACAATTACATGGGATGTATAATGGAGATAAAGCAAGAAAGAAAAATTTAATTGATTTTGGTTTTAGACTTCCGAGTGCTTATGATAATCGTCCACTAAAATTTGAGGAATTTGAAGATATAATTAATAAAAAATTTCAGACAATTTTTGTTTCTGCAACACCTGGAGATTATGAAATGTTGAAGAGTGATAAAATTGTTGAACAAATTATTCGTCCAACAGGACTTGTTGATCCTGAAGTTTTTGTTCGTCCAATTACTAATCAAATTGCTGATATAAAAAGGGAAATAGAATTGGAAATCAAAATGGGGAATAGAGTTTTATTGACAACATTAACTAAAAAAATGGCCGAAGAGTTAACTAATTATTTAATTGAGCAAAAGATAAAGACGAGATATTTGCATTCTGATATTGAAACATTAGACAGAACTGAAATAATTAGACAATTACGACTTGGAGAATTTGATGTCTTAGTTGGAATAAATTTGCTAAGAGAAGGATTGGATATTCCGGAGGTCGGTTTAGTTGGTATTTTGGATGCAGATAAAGAGGGATTTTTAAGAAATGATAAAAGTTTAATTCAGACTATTGGAAGGGCTGCTAGAAATAAAGATGCTAGAGTTATTTTATATGCAGATGTTATGACAGATTCTATCGTACGTGCATTAAATGAAACTAAGAGGCGTCGAGAAATTCAAATGAAATACAACAAAGAACATAATATTGTTCCTCAGAGTATTGTAAAACCAATAAGAAAGAAAACTATTGAATTAAAGGAAACTAAACATATTCCTAATGCAGAAATACCAAATATGATTATTGAATTACAAAAGAAAATGGAATTAGCTGCGGAGAAGTTGAATTTCGAAGAAGCAATGTTTATTAGAGATAAAATAAAAGCATTAGAAAAACAACTAAAAGATAAAATTTAAGATTAAGCTGCCTTCTTATTAAATTTGTCGTTGAATTTGTTAACTTTTTTTTGCATATTTTGTTTAAATCTTCTATCATCTTCTGTTTCCGACATATTTTTCATAAATTCCTCTAATTCTTCCTTCTTTTGTTTTATTGTGTCTAAATTATTTTTTGACTCTTCTAAAGTTTCTTGTATTTGTTTTGCTGTTGACGGATCTGATTTTTTCCCTTGAAATATTTTTGATATAATTGTAGCTAATTTTGGGCAGAATATTAGAATAATTAAATATATTACAATAACAATAACTGATGCAATAACAGCAGATTTCACGAATCCTTGAACAAAATTAATAGAATAAATAGCAAATCGTGCAAAATAATATGGTAAATTAATAAATAATCCAATCAAAAATACGGCAGTTCCGATTAAATAATTATATAACTTGTTTTTTGTTTCCCAGTAACTTGGAGAATTAATAATTAAATATACTAATCCCCACATAATTGCTAAGAAATCAAAGAAAAATAATAAACTTACTTGTGGAGGCATTCTAAAAATAAATTCTAACCACGATACGTTTTCATTTAACCATTCATTTATTAAATCTATTCTTTGTTGTGCCGGGGAGTCTTCTCCAAATTTAACCAAATCATCAATATCTTCTATACTTGTTTCTCCACTTGCAATTCCTGTTAGTTTGTCTAGTTCCTCAGGGATTCCGTCTGTTTCTGAAGACAAACATAATGAAAACATTAACAAAAATATAAATGTGAATGCAATTTTTTTGTTCATTTTCTAATAATATAAATAAACTTTATAAAACTTAACAAAACAATTATAAATATAATTTAATAATATTTTTTATGAAAAAAATTGGTGTATTTATTTTATTAAGTATGTTTCTTATTTCTTTTGTTTTTTGTGAGGACTCTTTAGAAAATATAAGTAAGAAACTAGATAATACAACATTTGAGGCTTTTACTGATGGTCTTAAATCTGAATTAGATACTGGAAAAGATATTCAGGTGAAGAATAAAATTCCAGATTCAATGAGTGGTTTGTCTGAATTTCTGGGTATTGGGACATCTGATGAAGTTACGTTGGAAGAACTTTTGATATATATTTGTTTAATTGTAATTTTAACGATGGTTATTTGTATGGTTTTAACAGAAATAAATATTTTTGGTAAGAAATTTATATCGTTTTTGATTGGTGTTATTGTTTCGCTATTAGCTGTTTTAAGTGGTGGTATTAAATTTACGTATAATTATATAGTGAACGGAACCTCTGATGTACTTTCTTTATTCACAAGTAAAAGATTTATTATAATTGTTGGTGTGGCGATTGTTGGTATGATAGTATTCAAATTTGTATTCAAATTATCTAAAAAAATAAAAGCAGAAAATAAAAAACTACAGTCGGGAAATGAGGGATCCCATGTAAGACGGACAATAATAGAATTAGAGAATATAAGAATGAAACAGGATTTAGAAAGAAACTAATATCTTATATAATATCTAAATTCTTTTAAACAAAAACATATTTACTTTATTATGAGTAAGGTTTACGAAATTTATAGAAATAAAAAATATTGGAGTCGTTGTGATACTGGTTCTTATACAAAGTCAAAATTTGAAAAAAGAGAAAAATTATATGAAATAAATTATGGAAGAACGGATGATTATTTGAAAGGTATAGAAGAATTGTATATTTTAATGAGAAAAAGTGTTTACGATAATGTAATGTCAGGTAATTTTATTATTTCTGATGAAAGTCAAAGTAAGTTAGAACTTACTTTGGAAGATAAGAACGGAGATGTTGTTCCTATGTTTAAAGAGGGAGAAATATATTAACTTCAATAAACTTATAAATAATAATGTATATTTTTCTATTGAGGAGATGATTTATTTTAATGGTTGAGAAATTTAACTGTTTAACTGAAAACGAAGCAAAGATACGTCTAGATAAATATGGTTTTAATGAAATTGAAGACAAAAACAAAGTTTCCCCATTTAAGATATTATTTCGTCAGATTAAAGGAAATTTTATTATTTATCTGCTTGTTTTTTCAATGATTTTGTCTTTTGTCGTTGGAGAACCTATAACTGGTTATGTTGTTATTGTTGTTATTTTGTTGGTTGTTGTTACTGGATTTGTTCAAGAATACAAAGCAGAAAAATCAATAGAAAAATTAAAAGAAATGATTATGTCTGTTTCTATTGTTTTAAGAGATGGACGAGAACGAGAAGTTCCTACAAAGGAACTGGTTCCAGGAGATGTTGTTCTTTTACGTACAGGTGAAAAAGTTCCTGCAGATTGTGTTATTTTAACATCAAAAAATCTTTTGGTTAATGAATCAGCTTTAACTGGTGAGTCAGATGAAATAAAAAAGACTTCTACAAGTAATGTGAAAACAGATAAAAAAGAAAATTTAATCTTTGTTGGTTCTTTTATTATTGATGGTAAATGTACTGCTCAGGTTTTACATACTGGTATGAATACAGAATTCGGTAAAATAGCTGGAATGATTTCTTCGGCGGAAAAAGAACTTCCTTTACAAAAAAAGACGAATCAACTTTCAAAATTTATGGCTATTTTTGGAATTTCTATTGCTGTTTTTACTGGTTTGATTACGTTATTGCGTTCTAGTCCAATTAATTCTGAGGCAATAGTTTCTGTTATAATTTTAGTTATTGCAATGTCTATTTCTTCATTTCCAGAAGGTTTACCAGTTGTTTTTATTACAAATTTATCTATTGGAGCTTCTCGTATGGCAAAAAAGAATGCTATTGTTAACAGAATGTCAATAATTGAAACATTAGGTGAAACAACGGTTATTTGTTCTGATAAAACAGGGACTATAACTAAGGGAGAGATGACAGTAAAAAAAATATTTGTAGATAACAAGATGGTAGATGTATCAGGAGTTGGTTATGATACAAATGGAGAATTTTTACTTGATGGAAACAAAATAGATATTCAAAAAAATAAAACACTCAAAATATTACTGAAAACTGCAGTTGTTTGTAATGATGCCAGAATTGAAAGAATCGGAGATGAAAGTAATACTTTCAATGTTTTAGGTACTCCAACAGAATCCGCTCTTTTGGTTATGGCAGCCAAGGGTGGTTTTAAAAGAGAAGATTTTAATGAACGAATAGATGAAATTCCATTTTCTTCAGAAAGAAAAGTAATGCATGTTATACAAAAAGAAGGAGGTAAAAGGTTTTTGTATTCGAAAGGAGCTCCGGAATATATTTTGAAAAGTTGTAAATATATTTTAAGAGATAACGGGGTTTTTAGATTACTAGAAAGAGATAAACAAAAAATTTTGAAAGAAAAAAGTTTAATGACATCTAATTGTCTAAGAACGATTGGGTTTGCCTACAAAGAAATAACATCTTCGGATATTAATAAAGAAGCTTCTGATGGTTTGATATTTTTGGGATTTGGTGGAATGGAAGATCCCGCAAGAGAGGGAATTAAAGATGCATTAGAAATATGCAGAGAAGCTGGAATAAAAATAAAAATGATTACTGGAGATGATAAGGAAACAGCGATTGCGATTGCCAAACAAATAAATTTAGATCATGGAAGAGTATTGGAAGGATATCAAATTGATTCATTAACTGATAAACAACTATTCAAAATAGTTAAGAATACTGTTATTTTTGCAAGAGTTAAACCCGAACATAAATTGAAAATTGTAAAAGCATTAAAAGAGGATGGGGAAATTGTTACAATGACTGGTGATGGTGTGAATGATGCTCCTGCATTGAAAGAAGCCCATATTGGTGTTGCTATGGGCAAAAATGGAACGGATGTTTCTAGATCTGTTGCAGATTTAACACTAAAAGATGATAATTTTGTTACCTTAGTTGATGCAATTAAAGAAGGAAGAACTATCTTTAGTAATATAAGAAAATTTGTTACATATGATTTTTCGGATAATTTTTCTGAGTTATTTATTTTATTTATTGGTGTTTTATTGGCTCCGAAGTTTGGTTGGCCAACGCCGCTTCTTTTGGCTTTACAGATTTTATTTATGAATATAGTAACTGATAATTTACCAGCAATAACACTTGGGTTGAATCCGTCGTCGACAGATATAATGAAAGAACAACCTAGAAAAAATACTTCTATAATGAATAAAGACTTGATTATTTCTTTCTTATTAGTTGGTACGATTATGGGTTTGTTCAGTCTTGGTTCCTTTTATATAGCTTTTAATGTCTTTGGTGATGGAATTGTTGAAGCGCGAACAACAGCACTATTGACTTTAATATTTTTAGAAATTGGTGCAGCTTTTAATTTTAGAAGTTTTAGAAAACCAACTTTGAGTCGTTCTTTGTTTACTAATCCACAATTATTTATTGCATCTGGAATTTCAATATTAGCTAGTATTTTGATAATTAATATTCCATTTTTGAACGTGGTTTTTGGAACAGTCCCTTTAACTTTCTTAGATTGGATGATTTGTGTTGGTTTAACGTTTGTTTCTTTATTGATTTATGATATATTAAAGAGAGTTAATAATAAGAAACATTACATAAAATTTGATTAACGTCAGATTTAAAATCTAATTTGTATACACTGGTTCTATGGTAAGAGTTAGATTTTCGTTTGGTTCAAGGCATACGGGGCATATTGAAAACATTAGAAAACAAAGAAAAAAATATCCCGACGTAGTTGAAGAAGTGATTCAGAAAAGTGATATTATTCTAGAAGTCTTGGATTGTAGATTTATTGAAGAAACGAGAAATAAAGAAATAGAACAATATATTAAACAAAAACAAAAAAAGATAATTTATGTTTTGAATAAATGTGATTTGGTAGATAAAAATGAGTTAGAAAAAACGATAAAAATAAAACCATATTCTTTTATTTCTTGTGTTAAAAGATTTGGGAGTGTTAATTTACGAAATTTAATTAAAAGAATTATTTCTGGATTTGATTATAAAGAAAAATATTTTGTTGGGATAATTGGCTATCCCAATACAGGGAAGAGCTCTTTGATTAATTTTTTAGTTGGTCATACAGCTAGTGGTGTAGGAAATGAAGCTGGTTTTACTAAAGGGTTGCAAAAGGTAAAAATGACAAATAATATTTTTATTTTGGATACTCCTGGTGTTATTTCTGAAAAAGAATATTCTATGAGTAATAATGATAAAATATCAAAACAGGTTAAATTGGGTGCAAAAAGTTATAATAGAATTAAAGACCCCGAAATTGCTGTTCAGAGATTGATAAACGATTATAAAAATAAGATAACTGATCATTATGGTATAGAATTTAATGAAGATGGTGATATATTTTTAGAAGAACTTGGACGTAAGTTGGGTTTCTTGAAGAAGGGTGCAGAAATTAACACCGATATGGCTGCCAGATATGTTTTGAAAGATTGGCAAAATGCGAAAATAAAAATTAATTAGAATCAAAAAAAGAGATTTTTGCATTACTCATTTTTACGTTAAAGTCAATATTTGCTTCTTTTTGGTTTGCGTCAATAAATATTTTTCCAAGTCCCTCCCAAAAAGAGAACCAGCCTGCTGGCACAAGCGTTATGTTTAGTAATCTTAATAAAAAAATATCATTGTATGGATCTAGTGCAGTTGCTGCAATCATCATTATTATTCCTAAAACAAACCACCACAAACCTTTACTTTTGATCTTTCCAATTTCTTTAACATGCAATTCGGCATGATGTATAAAATGGTTTTTTAGTCTTTTTTTTATTGTTTCTTCATCTTTTTTGTTTCGTTTATTTTTCTTTAGATAAAGATTTAAGTTAATGTTTCCACCTTTTTCTTGGGCAACCTTTTTACATTCGTCTAAGAAGTCTTCAGATATTGAACGTTTTGAAAGTTCTCTTGGGTCGAACTTTGAAAAAATATTGTTGTATGATTCTAATGCAAAACTAATGCAATCGTCAGAATAACTTATATCACCCATAATTGTTTAAATATTTTGTGCTTTATAAATTTTAAGATTAGTCGTCATCTTCAGGATGATCAGATAAATATTCTAGAGTTTTTCTTAATCCTGGATGTTTTTTTACTTCCTTTCTCTTTATTAAATATTTGTAAACACAACTTAAATTATTGGGGTTTTCAGCTAATAAATTTGTTTCGTACTCTGTTCCAACTTCTTCTTCGTAGTTCGGCCTTATACTTCTGTTACGGGAATTGTCATAATGTATTGCTTCATGTAAAGTTGTTTGTGCCATTTCATCAACATAATTAACGTTTAGTATTATAATACCATTTTTTAGATCAATTCTTCCCTTGTAGTTTTCGTCATTTTTTACAAATTTTAATTCTAAATCATTATCATCAATCAATTCCAATAAATAATCTACTCTTTCACTTACTTTACATTCATTGTATACCATGTTACTCCTAGAAAGTGCTATATTCATGGTATTTAAAGCTTTTGATTAGTAACTTTTATAAATAATAGAATATTAAATAAAATATGAATAGAGGTTTATTAATCTGTTTATCTTTTGCTTTTTTTGTTGCGTTTACGTTGGCAGTTGAAATTAATAGTTCACAATATTCTAATTTGTCTCAAGAGGAAATAGATGCTCTTTTAGTTGAAAATAATATGTCTGCGGAAGAAATTAGTACTTATTTAACAGAGAATAAGGAATTGATTAATGAAATAAATCCTGAAGATGTTGTTTCTATGATTTCCTGTAATATGATGGTACAGTTTTTTGCAGATGATTTGGTAGGAAAAGAAATTCCAGAAGAAGTACCATTTTCAGATGAATTAGTTTCAATCTATTTGGATGACGTTTTGTTGGGAAGAATTATTATAGAAAATAAATATGTAAAAGAATATTCTTGTGATGCGGGAGATTCAACATATTTTATCAATGTTTCAAGTTCGATTTACGATGATATTGATGCATTATATATTGATGCAAAAAATAATGGATGGAATGTAGAGAAAATCATTGATTTGTATAAAGCAAAAAAAGCTTCAGGGGAACTCGTAATTAAGGGAACAAGTTTTGGTAGAAATTTTAAGTTGTTTTTAATTAATATAGGAATTAGTGTTGCTAAATGGTTTTTATGATTAAATAAAATATTTTTGTTCGTTTTTGTGTTTATTTCTTTGTAAGTGTGTAGCCAAATTTTTCATCGTTTATTATAAAACCTAGTTCTAGAATTTTATTTCGTAATTCGTCGGATTTTTTCCAATTCTTTTCTTTTTTTGCCTGAAGTCTTTCTTTAGCGAGATTAATTATTTCTTGTGGAATTTCTTGTTTCTCTTCTGAAACCTTGTCAAGATTAAGTCCTAATACTTTATCAAAATTTATAAGTAATGAATATTTTTCTGAATCTGTTATTTCCTCATCTTTAATTAAGTTCCACATTGTTCCAAGTGCTTGTGGTATATTTAAATCATCAAAAACAGATTCTTTAAATTTGTTCAAATAATATTTTGCTTCGTTTGATATTTCATTAATTGAAATTTTTTTTGCTTTTCTAAAGTTTATTACTTTCTGAGTTAGGTTTTCGTATGTTTTTTTTGCGAATTGTAATTTATCTTTACTATAATTTAATTGTTTTCTGTAACTTGTGTTTAAACAAAAATATCTGTAATCAAGTGGACTTATTCCGTATTCTTTTAATGTATCTAAACTTAATACATTTCCCGAAGACTTACTCATTTTTTCTGAATCGTTCATTACTAAAAATTCAGAGTGCATCCAATAATTTACGAATTTTTTTCCTGTTGCACATTCTGCTTGAGCAATTTCATTTGTGTGATGAATTGGAATATGATCAACTCCCCCAGTATGAATATCAAATGTTTCTCCTAAATATTTCATTGACATTGCCGAACATTCAATGTGCCATCCAGGGAAACCAACTCCCCAAGGAGAATCCCATTCCATATCTCTTTTTTCTTGAAGGTTTGAAAATTTCCATAATGCAAAGTCCGTTTTATTTTTCTTTTCTCCAAAGTCAATTCTTTTTCCCGTTTGTAAACCTTCTATATTTAATTTACCTAATTCAGAATATTTTGGAAATTTAGATGTATCAAAATAAATTCCGTCACTTGTTTTGTATGTATAACCTTTTTTTTCTAATTTTTTTACAAGATTAATTTGTTCTTTTATGTTATCTGTTGCTTTACATATTATTGTTGGTATTTCAATGTTTAATTCTGTAATATCTTTAATAAATTGTTCCGTCCACTTTTTTGAAATTTCCCAGGCCGTTTGTTTCGTTTCTTTTGCTGCTTTTTGTAATTTATCTTCTCCAGTATCTGAATCACTTGTTAAATGTCCAACGTCGGTTATATTCATTACTTGCTTTACTTCGTATCCAGCATATTCAAGAGTCCTTCTTATTGTATCTGCAGAAATATATGTTTTTAGATTTCCAATGTGTGCTCTACTATAAACTGTTGGTCCGCACGTATAAATTCCAACCTTTCCTTTAACAATTGGAATAAATTTTTCTATTTTTCTTCCTAGTGTGTTATACAGTTTGATTTCCTCAGTCATAAATATAAAATTCAAATATTCTTTTTATAGTTTATCTTTTACGGTAATTGGTTCTTGGTCGGCTAAAACTTCGTCTCATATTTTGATATTCGTTGTTGAATATTCTTCTTATTCTAATTTCTTCTAGTTCTGGTAATTCTAATCTGGTTATTTTTAGAAATTCGTTTTTCATTACGTTTCTAAAGTTGTCGTAATCTCGACTTGATAATATATTGATTGCTATTCCATCTTCACCAGCTCTTGCGGTTCTTCCAATTCTGTGTATGTAAAATTCACTAGTTGGTGGAATATCATAATTATATACTTGTGTTACACCTTTTATGTCTAATCCTCTTGCAGCAACGTCTGTACAAACCAAAACATTAATATTTTTTTTGTGGAAATCGTCTAAAATTTTTGTTCTTTTGTTTTGTAACATTCCTCCGTGAATTGCCTTGGCATTAATTCCTAGTTGTTCTAAATTGTTTGTTACAAAATCGACATTTCTTTTTGTATTACAAAATACCATTGATAAAAAATGATTATTTTGTTTTAGTAAGTGAACTAAAAGTGAAAGCTTTTGTCCATCTGGGACATCATAGTATACTTGTTTTAATAGGTTCGGATCTACATATGAATTCACAGAAATTATTGCTGGTTTTGTTGTATATTTTTTTATTAAGTAATCAATATCTTGTGAAATGGTCGCTGAAAACATCATTGTTTGTCTGTTTTCTGGGCATTGTTTTATTATTTTTTCAACATCTTTTTGAAATCCCATATCAAACATTCTGTCTGCTTCGTCTAGGACTAAAAACTTTATACTATCTAGTTTTAGTGTTTTTCTTGCGAGATGATCAAGTATTCTACCTGGTGTTCCAACAACTATATCCGTGTTGTATAATTTTTTTATTTGTGTTTCAATATTTACGCCTCCATAAACGGATAAAATATTTATTTTTTTGTTTCCAGAAAATGTTATCATGTTTGACGTTATTTGTTCTGCTAATTCTCGTGTTGGAGTTAATATTAGTGCTAGAATTTTGCCGTTTGGTTTTATGTTATCTAAAATTGGCGCAGAAAACGCTAATGTTTTTCCACTTCCAGTTGCAGAACCACCAACAATATCTCGTCCTTTTAGTGCTAGTGGTATTACTTTTTGTTGAATTTCAGATGGTTCTTTAAAACCCAGTTTGGTTATGGTGTCTAACATTTGATTACTCATTCCTAATTCTTCAAAATCTTTCATTTTAATTATTATAAATTTTGCAATTTTTATATGTAAATTGTAAATAAAACTTGTAAATTTAGGTTTAAACTATATTTTTTGGTGTGTTATTTGTTTATATACTTTTATAATGTTATATAATAAGATTTAAAAAGTACATAAATATAGTAATTATATCGGGGTAACAAAATGACCGAAAACCATGAAGATTACAAAGGGCCTGTAAGTAGTTCTGATGATGTTACTTTGAAGGTTGATACTGTAAATAGAACAAATTATGTTAATGGTGCTCATTACACAAATTCTGTAAATTATGTTAATGATGGTCAATATTTTGATCCTTGGAGAAGTTATGTTACCAATAAAGATGAACCTATAAAGGTGTTAGATGATTTGTCTAATGTTACTATTTCTAATTCTTCTAGGAAAAAAAGCAAAAAATATTTTGCGAGTAATAAGAATGCTATTCTTTCTAATTCTTCTCGTAGCAGATCAAACTTTAGAAATTGGATGTATGCTGTAGGAGCTACAGCAGTTGTTATAGGTGGAGCTGCAATTTATTTGGCTACAGGAGCAAACAAACCTATTGATTATCAAAATATTGTTCCATATTCTCAAGAAAATATTGAAACGAACGTTGTTGGAGATTCAGAATATGATTCTTTTAGTTCGGATATTCAAACTGACTCTTTAGAAATTACAAGTAATGATAAATCTAAGGTTGAAGTTATTGAAGAAGCTAAAGTAGTTGAACAAGCAGCAGCTGAGAAAGTAGCTGAAGAAGCCAGAATAGCTGAAGAAGCAAGAGTAGCTGAGGAAGCAAGAGTAGCTGGAGAAGCAAGAGTAGCTGAAGCAGAAAGAATAGCTGAGGAAGCAAGAGTAGC
>CAYXZJ010000001.1:0-9946 GCA_964470085.1 Candidatus Woesearchaeota archaeon | reverse complement strand
CTGGAGAAGCAAGAGTAGCTGAAGCAGAAAGAATAGCTGAGGAAGCAAGAGTAGCTGAAGCAGAAAGAATAGCCGAAGCAGAAAGAATAGCTGAACAAGAAAGAATAGCTGAGGAAGCAAGAGTAGCCGAAGCAGAAAGAATAGTTGAACAAGAAAGAGTAGCCGAAGCAGAAAGAATAGCTGAGGAAGCAAGAGTAGCCGAAGCAGAAAGAATAGCTAAACAAGAAAGAATAGCTGAAGCAGAAAGAATAGTTGAACAAGAAAGAATAGCTGAACAAGAAAGAATAGCTGAACAAGAAAGAATAGCTGAAGAAGCAAGAATAGCTGAACAAGAAAGATTAGCAGAACAAGCAAGAGTAGCTGAGCAAGAAAGAATAGCTGAAGAAGCAAGAGTAGCTGAGCAAGAAAATAAAAAAGATCTTGAATCTATTGTTGCGAATGAGAATGTTGTAGAATCCGAGACTAATATATCTCCTTATTTAGTGTTTAGTAACACAGAAGCTTTCTTGAAATATACTGATGAAAATAATTTATATGTACTATATGAATCTAAGAGAGGTAAAAGTATAACTAATTTTGATGAAAATGGAGAGTTGGGATTATATCCAAATTATCTTTATACAAGAATTGATTTATCAGATTTAGTTGAAGAAGGCGTTGATAAATTATCTTCTACAAAGAAAAAAGCAAAGGCAAATTTATATTTACCAAATATCGAAAATAAATCTAGTTCTGTTGTATTTTATGAACAAACTAAAGTTAATGAAACAGAATTATATAAAACTATGAAGTCGGACAAATCTTTTAAAAATGCATTAATAGAGTCCAAAGCAATGATATCTACTGGAAATTTTGCTTTTTCAAATATAGAAAACTTAGATTCAATTGAAGAGTTTTATAATAATAAATTGGAAGCTGAAATGGAACAAGATTTAGTGCACAAAGAAAGTGGTGGTATAACTTCTGGTAGTAATAATTCTATAGTTAGAAATGCTGAAGGAAACAGGGTGACTACTAAACCTGATGGAACCCAAATTGTTGTCGTTACTAATCCAGATGGGACACAAGAAGAAATAACTGTTGTTGGTCCTACAGAACCAATTGATGGAGACAATCCAGGTAGTGATGATGATCCAATTGTTATAGGGATAGGAGGAGGATTATAAAATGGAAAGTAAATTTTTGAGAATTATATTAGTAAGTTTATTTTTATTCTCTGTTTTTAGTTTTGCTTCTGCAGATAGAACTGTTAAATTTAGTTTTTATGAGGGTAAAGAGTTGGCTAATGGTTCAAAAACAGTTTATACTGATCATTTAATATCTGGTGTTACATTAGAAACATATTCTTGTTTAAATGTTGAATGTTCTTTAGTCGGTTCAAAGATAGATGCATTGAGTAAGACTGCATCTGGAAACAATATGGACGTTACATTCCCAACAGAAATGCCAAATGGATTTGGTTATTTAGTATATTTTTATCACGACGACTATTTTGGAGTTGAAGATAAATTATCAGTATCTGGAACATCTTCAACAATAAGTCCTGCAAGTGTTTTTTTGTATCAAAAAGAAGGAGCAAATATTCCAATTGACGACTTTAAGTTTAATGCAATAAATACCAGAACAACCAATGTTTCTTTTGTTGTAGATTTGTCTCATATATTAAGAAATGGTACTGTATATCCTAATTTACAAAAAGCAAATAATTCTTTATCAGAAAATGTAAAGACAGATTTGTTCTTTAGAGTATTTGATTCTAACAATGTTAAAATTTATGAAACAAAGAAAACAATTAATGTTGAATATGGAAATAATACACAAACGGCATCATTTAATTATGCATTCAATATTGTAGGGAATTATAATGTTGAAGTTGAAACTAAAATAGTTGATAAACAATTATTCAATACTGTTTCAAATATCTCTACAAAACCAATAAAAATTATATCTAATGTTGCAAATAATTATTCTTATTCAACAATATCTAGTAGTGTTAGTGCTTTGAATGTTAATGTTGGAGAAAACTTCCAATATAATGTGACTCACGCATCATTTTATGTTGATGAATTTGGTGTAACGACGGCGTCTAATAGTATTATTGTATATAAGATTAAAGATGTAAGTGGAACAGTAGTTTATAATAGTACTGTAAATAGAATTGCAGGAACTTATGAATTTGATTATACATTCGTTAATGCTGGTAATTATACAACTAATGTAAACGTTTGTGCTCAGAATGTTCCTGGGGCATTAACTTGTTCTAGTGAAACAAAAACAATAGTTGTTAGTGTAGTTTCTGATAAATCAAAGTCTAGAGAAGATAAGGAAGATAGTAAAATAATTAGTAAAGCTGGAACATATTTTAGTGATTTTATCGAAGACAATTCAGAAAGTAAAGAAAATGAAACTATAGAAAATTTTGATTCTACTTCAAATGAAGTAGATTTTCCAGTTGAAGAAGTTCTTATTTTTACTTTATCTGCAGGTATAGTTGCTGTTGCTATAAAATTACTTTTATTATTACTTTAAATACAAAACAATAAAAACCACTTTTGTTTATTTTTAATATGTTAATTGGATTGGTTGGAAAACCCTCATGTGGAAAAAGTACATTTTTTAAATCTGCGACTTTAGCGGATGTTTTGATAGCTCCCTATCCATTTGCGACAATTAAACCTAATCGTGGTGTTGGATATGTTAGAGTAAAGGCACTTTGTAAGGAATTGGGTGTAAAATGTAATCCTAGGACTGGATATTGTAACGGTGAAACAAGATTTGTTCCTGTAGATTTAATGGATGTTGCTGGATTGGTTGAGGGGGCAAGTGAAGGAAAGGGACTCGGAAATCAATTTTTGGACGACTTAAGACAGGCAGATGCTTTTATTCATATTGTTGATATTTCTGGAACAACTGATTCTGAAGGTAAGGAAGGAATTGGAAATCCAATTGAAGATGTAAAAATGCTTGAAAATGAATTAAATAAATGGTATGTTGGAATTTTAAAGAAAGTGTGGGAAAAGCTTTCTAAAGCATTACAAACAACAAAAGAAGATGCAGCTAAGGCGATTGCTAAACAATTTTCTGGACTTATGGTAGATGAAAATGATGTAAAATATATAATTAATTCATTGAAATTAGAACCAGAAAAAATAATTAATTGGTCGGACGACGATTTGTTCAATTTTGCTAAATCTTTGAGACATTATACCAAACCAATGATTATTGCGGCGAATAAAGTAGACAAAGGAAATGCGAAGACTAATTTAGAGTTATTAAAAAATGAGTTTCCGAATATAATTATTATACCATGTTCGGCTGATAGTGAATTATCCTTGAGACAGGCAGCTAAGTTTGGATTAATCGAGTATTTGCCGGGAGAAAGTAATTTTAAGATAAATGAAGAAAAGGTGAATGATAAACAAAAGGAAGCGTTGGAATCAATTAAGAAGAATGTTTTGGATGTTTACGGTTCTACGGGTGTTCAAGATATTCTTGATAGAACGGTTTTTGATTTATTGAAATTTATTGCTGTTTTCCCTGCTGGTGCTAAATTAGCAGATTCAAAGGGGAATATATTACCAGATTGTTTTTTATTACCACCTAATTCAACAGCGCTAGATTTTGCTTATCATTTACATACAGACATTGGAAATAGATTTGTTAAAGCAATTGATGTTAGAACGAAAATGGCTGTTGGAAAAGATTATATTTTGAAACATAGAGATGGAATTGAAATAATGACACATTAACTACTTGCAAATGACAATCCGCAAAAGCTTTAAAAATGTTTATTTCTTCTGACGTTTATGGTAAGTTTAAGTGATAAGTTAACGATTAAAGATAGTATCGTTAACAATAATGTTTATGATGAATTTTTTGATTATTATAATTCTATTGTTGGAAAATATTCATTTTCAATTAATTTAGTTAAAAATTTTAATAAAGAATGTTTTGCGGAAGATTTAACATATTTGGAATATAAAGCAAAAGCAATAGAAACATTAAATGATTCAAATGAGGGAATGTGTACTTTATTTTCCATTTTGCTGAATAAAAAAATGGATGAACTTCGTATTAATAATTGGTTAAGTATAATTTGTAATTTAGGGTATACCTCAAAAAATATGGAAAGAACACCTCATTGTATTAATATTTATGAGAAGAATTCTAATTTATGTGTTGCAGATGTTACAGATGATGTTCGTGGAAATACTAGAGCTAGAAATAAAAATGAAGAAATTAACACAAGATTTTCTTGTATTCCACTTGAAAATTATGAGGGATTTTATACTGGAGCGTTAAAAGAGTATACCAGAGAAGATATAAGGGTATTTAGATTAGATGAACCAAATAGAAAAATAAAAGATTTCGAGAGTATTCCATTAGATTTGTTTATATTAAATTATGGTATCCAAAGAGATATTAGGAATATGGGGGTGAAATATGGTAAAATATGTGTTTAATGATTATGAACATTATTTGGCAAAAATGGATAAGGAACATGATGATGATATATATGAAATAGCTTCACCTATTTTGGGCAAAAGTATTGTATTACAAGATAGAAAGACTTTTGGTACGCTAGAAGATTTAATTACACCAGATTCTCAATCTAATAAGGGGGTTTTAGGTTCTTTAACTGAAACAAAATGTATTATCAGATTAGAAAATGATTGTTATATTAATCTTCCATTGTGTAAGATATTACGAGTAAATAACATAAATATTCCAGAAAAATATTTAGTAAAAAAAGATTAGTGATTTTTTATTTTTTCATTTAAAAATTTAAAATATTCGTCATCAAACGTTTTGCTCATTTTTTCAACTATTAACTCGGGTGTTGAGTGTGCTAATCTTCCCATTACTGGATTATGATCGACTATTAATTCAAAGTTTTCATCTAATCCCTTAGCTTCAATACCATCAATTCTTGCAGATTTCGGTAAACAGGTTTGTATTTCATATCCGAGGTGAGTTGCAATTACTAAAAAACAATTTTTATTTATAAAAAACTCACTTGTTGCTGCGATTATTTTTCCTGCTACACCTGGTTCTGTTACAGATTCAATTTCGTCAGCTAAAACTAATGTTTGTTCTCCTGGTTTTATTTTTGCCATTTGAGTTAGTAATGTTTCAAATGCTCCTTTATTTGTGCTTCCTTTGTTCTTCGCGAAGTAATATACGTCGGTAAATATTGGTAAGTATACAATTCCAATTACTGGAAGTCCCAAATTAAATAAACTAATATTTTGAATAATATGCTCGATTAATGTTGTTTTACCTCCACTATTTGCACCAGTTAGAATTGAACATCTACTAAATTTGTCTAATTGAAAATCTATTGGTTGCGGTCTTTCCAAAAATAAGTTTTCTGAAGCTTCAAGATGTAAATTTTCAGAATAAGATGGATATGAATGTCTTGTTGATATATATTTTACAATTCCCAAATTAAAGTCTTCCAATAATAATAATGATTTTAATTCTTCTAATTGTGCGGGTATACTTTTTAAAATTTCCGAATTCTTTTTTATTTCTTCTGATAAATTTGTAAATTCTACAGAATTTCTTCGTTTGATTTCAGATTCTAATTCTGCATAATCTATTTCTAATGGTATTTTAAAATTGAATATATTTTGTGGAAGATTCGTATCATTTAAACTGTTTTCTATTATTTTTTGAAATGCATCTGGCATTTTTCCTTCGCCAAGAATTTTTATTAATGATTCACCAGTAATTGTCATATCTTTTATTTTATCATTGATAGATTCGTTTATTTCTTCTAATATTTTTTCAACACCTTCAATTGTAAATGTATTGTTTATTCTTATATCTATTAATTTGAATAATGGATTTAATTTTTCAAGTATTTTTTTTATTTTTGGAGAGACGTCTGATTTATTTAATATAGAAAAATTTTGTTTCCAAGATGATAATTCTTCTAAATATCTTTCAAGATAAATATCTGATATGTCGTTTATGTTAATTGTTTGTGGTAATCTTTCCAGTATACCAGAGAATGTATCACAATTAATCATTTGAATCACATCATATTTTTCTAGATCTGTCAAATCATTTTCATTAACAATTAATTGAACGGAACAATTTAATTTTTGTAATTCTACAAATGTATCTTCGTCTTCCGTTGCTACAACTACGTCATAATCTGGGTTCCATGTTTGTCTTGGTTTTGATAATTGTTCTAAAAAAGAATTATCTTTGTTTATAAGAGATTTAAAATATTCTTGTCTTCTTTGTATTTCTTTGAAATCTGTTACAAAATCAAAATAATTCCAAATGTTTGATGTCTCGTGAAAAACAAAATTATTAGATAGTTTGTCAATTACTTTTTGGTGAACCTTTTTAGCATCTGGTGTTTTGTAAATAGATTCTTTTTCTTTCTTAATTATAGTTTTAAAATTATTAAATGGAGAAAGCTCAAAACGTGTTATAAAATCAAGTAACTCTTTTTCCATAAAATCTACTATTAAGAAGATTTTTTAAGTATTTAGATGCAAAAATAATAAGATTATTTTAAGTATTGTAACACAGAAGCTGTATATTTAACAGCCACTTTCGGATCATAGTTATTTGGAAACAATGTAGACTTTATATCGTTTAAGATTTTATCCTTTCTAAGGTCTCCTTTTCTGTATTGTGGTGTTTTACCTTTGTCGTCTTCTGTATGAACATATTCATTATCCATCATATATTTTTCTATTTTCGTTTTGGTTATATCTTTGACATTATTTTCAAGTATACTTTTATTACTACAACTTTCAAGTACATCTATTAATACTGGATTTTTTATTCCGTAATTTTTACAAATATATTCAACAACAGAGTCTGAACTTACTTTGTCTTGTGAATATTGCTCTAATAATTTTCCCCCATTTAATGCTTCGATTGCTGTTTTGTCTTTATTTTTTCCTCCATTTTCAACGCACATTTGAACTAAGCCCTTTGCTTTTAAAACTGTACTGTCAAAATTTGTCTCATCAGTAAAATATTGATCAATTTCAGATTTGTATTGTTTCATTTGTGTGTTTTTTATGTGTCCATTTGGAAACAAACTCTTTGCGTTTCTTATAAGTTGTCTGTCCATCCCGGCTACATTTACTCCAGTTTGTGCTAGTTGTGATAATGCTTGTAAATTGTAAGATACATAGTATTCGTAGTCTTTACGATCCTTGTCATTACTAAGTTGATCTACAACACCAAAATTATTTACTAAGTCATCTAAACTTTGTATTACCATACTATCTGTAATCAAAAATACTTTATAAATCTTTCTAACATATATAACTTAGGAGTAGTTACAAATTACAGTTTATTCTGTTTTCTTCTTTTTCTAGTTCTCTTTTAAGAAATTGTCCTGTCCAACTATTTTCACATTTTGCTACTGCTTCTGGTGTTCCCTGTGTAATAATCTCTCCTCCGCCATTTCCACCTTCTGGGCCTAAATCTATAACATAATCTGCGCATTTTATTATATCTAAGTTGTGTTCAATTACAATCATTGTGTTTCCGGCGTTTACTAATTCGTTCATAATTTTTATTAATTTCTTTATATCATGAAAGTGTAATCCCGTTGTTGGTTCGTCTAATAAATAAAGTGTTTTACCAGTAGAACGTTTTGCTAATTCTTTTGTTAATTTTATTCTTTGACTTTCTCCACCGGATAGTGTTGTTGAACTTTGTCCTAGTTTTATATATCCCAAACCAACAGATTGAAGCGTTTGTAGTTTTCGGTATACTCCAGGAACATTTTCAAAAACGGTTATTGCTTCGTCAACAGTCATGTCTAATATTTGTGCTATGTTATAACCTTTGTATTTTATGTCTAAAGTTTCTTGGTTAAATCTTTTTCCGTGACATTCTTCACATTCGATATAAACATCAGATAAAAAATTCATTTCTATTTTTATAGTCCCATCTCCTTTACACTTTTCACATCTTCCACCTTTTACATTAAAACTGAAGTGGCCTTCTCTATAACCACGTTCTCTTGCGAATTTTGTCATTGAAAAGATTGTTCTAATTTCATCGAAAACTCCAATATACGTTGCTGGATTACTTCTTGGTGTTTTTCCGATAGGTGATTGATCAATTACTATTACTTTGTCAATTTGAGATTTGTCAAACATTAATTCTTTGTATTTTCCTGGAATATCTTTTGATCCGTTTATTTCTTTAGCAAGTGCTTTATATAATGTTTCGTTAATTAATGTAGATTTTCCTGAGCCAGAAACTCCAGTTATTAGCGTCAGACATTTTGTCGGTATTGAAACGTCAATATTTTTTAAATTATGTTCTGTACAACCTATTAATTTTATTGGGTCTCCCCCCTTTCTTCTTATTTTTGGAATACAAATAAATTCTTTGCCTGCAAGATATTGTCCTGTTAGGGAATCTTTACATTTTGCTATGTCTTCAGGTGTTCCTTGGGCTACGACTTTTCCACCATTTAAACCAGCTCCTGGCCCGATGTCAACCACATAATCTGCACTTCTTATTGTGTCTTCGTCGTGTTCTACAACAATTAATGTATTGTCTAAGTCTCTTAGTTTATGTAAAGTTTTTATTAATTTGTTATTATCTCTTTGATGAAGTCCAATTGAGGGTTCGTCTAATACATATAAAACCCCAGATAAATTTGCTCCAATTTGAGTTGCTAAACGTATTCTTTGTGCTTCTCCACCTGATAATGTTCCTGCACTTCGTGAAAGTGTTATGTATCCTAAACCGACGTCTTCTAAAAAGTGTAATCTGTCGTTTATTTCTTTTAATATTTGTTCGGAAATTAATTGTTCTTTATGACTTAAACTTAAATTACCAAAGAATTTTATTGCTTCAGATATTGACATACTTGAAACATCAAATATATTTTTGTTATTTATTTTTATATTTAATACTTTTTCTTTTAATCTTTTTCCATGACAGACGGGGCAATCATCGGATTTCATAAATCTTTCAAGATATTTCTTTTTGTAATCTGAATCTGTTTCTCGTAATAATCTTTCTTGTTGAGGGATTAAACCTTCCCAACCATCTTTAAATGTCATTGTTGCCCCACTTTCCCACTTACCTTCTATTTTGCCATGATATCCATATAATAATTTGTTTAATGCATCTTCTGAAAAATCTTTTATAGGTGTAAATAAATCGAATCCACAGTTTTTACCTACGATTTGTAGTTGTTGGAATCTCCATGTTTTTTCTAATCTTCCGTATACTTTTATTGCACTGTCCATTATGGATTTACTTTTATCGGGAATTATTAAATCTAAATCAAACATCATTTTAACTCCTAATCCATCACAACCTTCACATGCTCCAAAAGGCGAATTAAAACTAAACATTCTTGGTTGTAATTCTTCAAAATATTTACCACAAACTGGACATGCCATTTTTGTCGAGAATATTTCTTCATTCTCATCGTCTTTAATAATTACTAATCCGTCACTCATTATAGATGCGTTTTCTATTGATTCTGCTAATCTTACTCTATCATTTAAATCTACTCTATCAATAATTACTTCAATATCTTGTTGTTTGTATCTACTTAATGTTATTTTTTCGTCAGTTCTTACTATTTCTCCGTTTACACGAGCTCGAACATATCCTCCTTTATTTAAGTCTTTGAATAATTGTTCGTATGTGCCTTTTTTGTGCCTTACAATTGGAGATAAAATCATAACTTGATCTTTGTATTTCTTTTCTATTCTTTGAATTATTTCTTTTGGCGTTTGAGACGTTATTGGAATATTATGTTCTGGACAATATGGTATACCAACTCTTGCGAACAAAAGTCTTAAATAATCGTAAATTTCTGTTACGGTTCCTACAGTAGATCTTGGGTTTCTTGATGTTGTTTTTTGTTCTATTGAGATAGCTGGACTTAATCCTTCAATCAAATCAACATCTGGTTTATGCATTACACCTAGAA